>JAPYRO010000049.1 GCA_029941095.1 Dehalococcoidia bacterium | reverse complement strand
TATCAGCAACTCTCATCAAAGTATGTGAATCTATAGAGTCGTTATGTGAAAAATCAAATCTCAAATGGTCTGGAGCAACAAGTGAACCTGCCTGCCTAACATGCTGACCCAAGATATGTCGTAGCCCGCTGTGCAATAGATGGGTTGCCGTGTGGTGACGGGTGGTCTGTTGTCGATGATCAGCGTCAACTTCCATACTTACTGTGTCACCTAAAGATATGGTCCCACTTTCAAGAATCCCGATATGAACGATAAAATTTGGCGATTCAGGAACAGGCCGAATGACGCTAGTTATGCGTGCAACCCCTTCAGGGCCTTTGACAACCCCTATATCGGAAAGTTGGCCTCCGCCTTCTGGATAGAATGAAGTTTGTCCCGTTATAATTTCCACTTGGTGATTTACACTTGCCGAGGTAGTAATTCCTCCTCCGACTATCAACCCGCTTACTTGTGATGGCACCGCGAGTTTTTCGTATCCAACAAACTCTGAAGTCAAACTAGCAAAATTTTTGTACCCTTCAGATAGGCGAACTGTCTGAACAAACTCCTGTGTTCCTCGCCCTCTTTCTTGTTGGGCTTCTAAAGCTTTCTCAAATGCCTCTTTATCAATAGACAATCCGTTAGTAGTTGCGATATCTTCTGCTATTTCTATAGGCAAACCATAAGTATCATATAATCTAAATATTTGTTCGCCTGGCAATTGAGAATCGCCGTTTTGTTTTGCGTCTTTGACTATTTTATCCAGCAATGCCGTAGACATTCGAAGCGTTTTATTGAATTGTTGTTCTTCTTTGACCAAGGTACTCGTTATATGTTCCCTTGCTTCTATTAATTTCGGATAAGCTGGCTCCATATTTATGTAGACCTGGTTAGATAGGTCTTCAATAAATTCATGTTCAATACCGATGTTCCTTGCGGCTCTTATTGCTCGTCTAATAATCCTACGTAAAACATAACTTTGATTTTCGTTACCTGGCATGACACCATCACCAATTAGAAAAACGGCGGCTCTTGTATGCTCAACCATTGTACGGATGTTTTTATCAGATTTTGTATTTTGCCCGTAAGAAATTTTGGCTAAACCTGATGCTGTTTTAATGAGACTGGAAAAAAGATCCGTTTCGTATACGTTATCAACTCCTTGAAGGATGGCAGATAATCGCTCGAGGCCCATGCCCGTATCTATATGCGGGTTCTCTAGTTTCGATCGAGAACCATCGGTGTCTTGAAAATACTCCATGAAAACTAGATTCCAGAGTTCCACAAAACGGCCGCATTCGCAGTTAGGGCCACAAGAATCAGAATGAAACGGTTCCCCAGGTGTAAGATCATAATGGATCTCGGAACACGGACCACATGGGCCTGAATCGCCTGCGGGTCCCCAGTAGTTGTCTTTCTCATCAAATCTAAATATACGATTAGGAGATACACCCACCGTTTCCCAAATCGAAGCGGCCTCATCATCTTCCATGTAGACGGTAACCCACAACCGATCAGGATCTATATCAATTTCTTCCGTAATAAACTTCCAGGCATATTCGACAGCTTCCTTTTTAAAGTAATCACCAACACTAAAATTACCTAACATTTCAAAGAATGTTAAATGAGTAGTGTCGCCTACTTCATCTATGTCAGTGGTCCGTAAACATTTTTGCACAGACACCATATTAGGGTTCTTTGGAGTAAGGTCGCCAAGAAAGTAGGGTTTCATCTGAACCATTCCGGCAGTTGTAAATAAAAGACTTGGATCATTTTCTGGCACTAACGAAGATGATTCGATGACCTGATGATCCAAATTTTGGAAATATCCTAAAAATAGATCTCTTATAGCGCTGGCATTATATTTAGTAATTTTGTTGTCCATAGTTAATCATCAAATAACCTGATGGCTTCTCTATATATTGTTTATCAGAAATCCATAATAAACAAGTGTCCTCGGAGACTGTTTAACCTCCTTTGTGAAAGTTAAATATAGATTGCATTGTATCGAATTAATTTAAATGTCTGAAATTGGTATTATTTGAACTCATATGAATTGTGATCTGACTCTATAAATATAATTGTTGGATGATCTGTTACAGATATAAAATCTCCATCACTTCCAAAATGCAAAAAATAAATAGATGATTTCCAATGCTTCAAAGAACGTGAAATTATCCAAATATTTCCACCCGTGCAGTACCCATTCCTGACCAATCTTTAATATCGTACAACATGTCAAAGCGATCAATGTTCCTTTTAAATTTATTACATATAGTGGGTAAAAGTGTTTTCGTGCGGCAATAAATAGAAACCAAAATTCGAAAACGTTTGGAATATACAGTAGCGCTAAGCGGAAACCGGTAAATTCAAAAACAAGCAAACCCAAGATACGGCCAATAAAGAGGATTATAGATATGGTTTTATCATGACCTGTCCACTTGATCGATACGTAAAAGAAAGCCCCCATGTACACTAGATCTAACCATTTGTCGAAGGTTTGATAATTTGGAACCCCTCCTAAATCTAATACCCCCATCCAAAACAGATCAGAAAAATCTACGAGGATTGCTAGTAGTGCACCAACATATGCCCACCGAAGAACGGGTAAAGATCCTGTTATACGAATAAGTGCTATTATTACTTGTTCAAGTGTCATAATCTAACCAGTTGGCACAGGTTTAATTTGAAATATGCTGTTGCTTATAAAACAGCGTATGGGCATGCATTTATATTGTTTATCAGAAAGTGTCAATAAACAAGAGAAAGGTTCTAAAACTCAATTCCGTAAAAACCTGATAGAGCTATTAATTTACCAGCCATGTACCTATACTCCATGATTATGAACTACAAAGAATCTATTAATTGGTTATTTGATCTAACGAATTATGAAGTAACTAAAGATTCATTTGGTAAACAGGATGCCACAACCCTTGCAAAAAGAAGATTTGATTTATCCAGAGTGTTCAAAATATTGGATTCTTTAGGGTCACCACAAGATACGGGCCTGATCATTCATATCGCTGGGACAAAGGGTAAAGGGACGACAGCAGCGCTCCTTTATACCGTTTTGACCGCTAATGGCTACAACACTGGATTATTCACTTCTCCCCATCTGCATTCAATTAGGGAACGTATACGCGTTAACGGTGAAATTTTGACTGAAAGTGAGTTTGCTGAAGTGTCGACAACGGTCAATAGCGTCGTTGAAAACCACAATAACAATAACCCAAATGATAAAATCACGACATTTGAAGCTCTAACTTGTATGGCGTTCGTGGCATTCAACAATAATGGTACAGATATTCAAATAATTGAGACTGGGCTTGGAGGCCGACTAGATTCAACAAATGTAGTAAAGTCTTCTATCGTAGGTATCACTTCAATAAGTGAAGACCACACAGAAATTTTAGGAGAATCTTTACCCGAAATAGCTTCAGAGAAATTTGGTATAGTGAAAAATGGAGTGCATGTAGTAAGTGCACCTCAAGATAGTAGTGTTATTCCGTTGCTAAAAGACGTTTGTGACCGGAACCAAGCGTCACTAACGTTAGTTGGTAAAGATATAGATGTATCCCGAACGTCCAATTCGATGCTTGGTCAAGAATTTAGAGTATGGGGTTATATTAACGATCGACCAATCGATCACGCCCTGAGAACCAATCTGTTAGGTGAATACCAATTGGAAAATGCGGCTGTAGCAATTGGTATTCTAGAGCGTATAAGGGACAGAGGATACCCTGTTGCTTACGACAAAATATTATGGGGATTCAACAATGTTGATTGGCCAGGAAGATTTGAAATTCTCAAAGAGACGCCTTTAGTCATTGCCGACGGAGCCCATAACCCATATTCTGCAATGCGATTAGTAGAGGCTCTTGCTATCGATTTTTCTAATAAGCCAGTTCAAATGGTGGTAGGTATGTCAGAGGATAAAGATGGCGGCGCAATGGCCAGAGAATTATCTCAGATCGCTAAGGGAGTAGTAGTAACTAAATCAAAGCATCCTCGATCTATGAGTACGGAAAAACTCGAAGATTTCTTTTGGGAAACTGGGATACCCGTCAGAACTGAGGCAACGATCAAATCTGCAATCGATCGTGCATTAATTCAAACACCGCAAGATGGTATTGTCCTTATAACAGGGTCGCTATTTGTTGTCGCCGAAGCAAGAGAATACTTGCTAGAAATCGATTCAGGTTAAGGCACATAAATAAGATGACTTACTATGCTATTTAAACTACAATATAATTTGATTTAGGAGGGTTCTATGGATTGGCGTGAACGTGATGAAACTCAGCGGGTCGTAGTTACGGGGATGGGGGCAGTCACCCCTATGGGTTTAAACGTTTCTCAATACTGGGAATCACTAATCACAGGTACTAGCGGGATAGATTTTGTCGCATCATTCGACGCAAGTGAATTTCCTTGTGTTGTTGCTGGTGAGATAACCGATTTTGACCCCAAAAATTATATTACCAGTAAACAAGCACGAAGAATGTCAAGGTTCACTCAATTGGCGGTTGCCGCCACCCAGGAAGCAATCAGCCAATCTAATTTGGTAATTGAAAATGACGACAAAGAAAACATTGGTGTAATCCTGGGAAATGGAATCGGAGGATATCCAGACACAGAAGAACAAGTGAGAGTATTGGCAGGCAGAGGATGGAGCAAGATTAGCCCTCTTTATATGTCTAAAATGCTTCCAAATATGGCTGCAGCAAATGTAGCGATGCAGTTTGGATTGGAAGGTTATAACAACACAGCGGTGACAGCGTGCGCCGCCGGGACACAAGCTATGGGAGATGCTGTAAACATTATTCGTGCAGGAAAAGCGCACACCATGATAACTGGCGCTTGCGAAGGTGCTATCTCTCCCCTTGGATTAGCCGCGTTTAGTGCGATGAGAGCATTATCTCAGCGCAAAGATAACCCCACTACAGCCTCTCGCCCTTTCGACGCCGATAGAGATGGGTTTGTCCCCGCTGAAGCGTCAGGCATTTTCGTGATAGAAAGCTTACTTCACGCGAAGCAAAGAGGTGCAACAATACTCGCTGAAATTGTAGGTACAGCGTCTACCTCAGATGCTCATGATTTTGTAGCACCAAGAGAAGACGGCTCCGGTGCAGCTCGAACTATGCGTTTGGCCCTAAAAGACGCTGGAATCAAGCCCGAAATGATAGATTATATTAACGCCCATGGAACCTCTACCCCGTTGGGTGACTTGGCTGAAACCACGGCTATTAAAAGTGTATTCGGTCAAGATACTAAAATCCCAATATCATCAACAAAATCAATGACCGGGCACCCACTAGGAGCTTCGGGTGCGATAGAGGCTGTAGCGTGTGTGAAGTCCGTTCAAACTGATATTATTCACCCAACAATTAATTTAGAAAACCCAGATCCAGAGTGTGACCTCGATTATGTTCCCAATGAAGCGAGGGAGCAGCAGGTAAAAATTGCTCTGTCAAACAGTTTTGGATTCGGTGGCCAGAATGCCTGTATACTCATTGCCGAGTATGAATCGTAAACTGTAGAGATATTAATTGCACGACTTTGATTACATAAAGGCAAAGTCCATAGACCAGGCATCTACTGCTCTTTTAGATCAACCAACCAATTCTTCAATTCTAGCTGGCGGTACAGACCTGGTTGATCAAATGAGAAGGGGAGTTAAAACTCCCGACCTGATAGTGGATATCAAATCGATACCAGAACTTCAAAGAGTTGCCCTTAAAGAGAATGCTTTGATTTTGGGAGGCGGAGTACCAGTATCTAGAATCTACAACCAACAAGGGATATTATCTGAATTTCCGGGGTTAGAAACTTCTCTTAGGCTCATAGGGTCCATCCAAATTCAAAATCGGGCAACTATTGCAGGAAACATTGGTAATGCATCACCATCAGCCGATTTGGTCCCTATATTAGTCGCACTGGAAAGCAAAGCTACGATAGCGACTGGAAACTCTAAACGCGAAATTGAAATAGAGAAACTTATCACCGAACCAGGAATTATTGCTACAGAACCAGGAGAATTGATCGAAAATATCAACATACCACTACCAAAAGGAAAGTCTACTAACTCTTACCTTAGATTTACCCCTAGAGCAGAAATGGATATTGCTGTGGTAAGCCTAGGAGTTAGTATTGAGTTAGAACCAGACGCTACGATCGTACACTGCAAAATCGCCTTAGGTGCAGTTACACCCAAACCCATAAGAGCGTTAGATGCTGAACAATATATGCTTGGAAAGCGCTTGAATATTGAAACTGTAAAAGAAGCGGCCTTTTTAATTAATCAATCAGCTGCACCAATTTCAGATATCAGGGCTTCAGCCCAATATCGGCTAGAGCTACTTCCAGTCATTGGCGAGAGAGCCATCAGATCATGTGCAATCAATTTAGGGATTTCTTTATGAGGATGATTTAGTAATGAAAAACAAAACTTATGACATAACGTTTACCGTAAATAATAAACTTGAAAAAATGACAGTAGAAGCTCGCACAACCGTGCTCAGCCTTTTGCGGGATCAATTAGGCCTAACAGGAACAAAAGAGGGATGCAGTAACGGTAATTGCGGTGCTTGCACCGTCAATATAGATGGGTACACTATTGACTCATGTTGTGTATTTGGAGTCGAAATAGAAGGATCAACCATAGAAACTATTGAAAACTTCTCCTCTGATGCAAAAAATTTACATCCTATTCAAGAATCGTTCCTCAGAAATGGTGGTCTACAGTGTGGAATTTGTACACCAGGTTTCATATTGTCCACACAGCACCTATTAAAAAATATACCAGACCCAACAGAGGATGAGATTCGCCTTTGGTTAGCTGGAAACTTATGTCGCTGTACTGGGTATGACAAAATCATACTGTCGGTACAAGATATAATAAGTAGCGAGTCGAGTTAATCAGTCCTCATTTATCATTTTTCTTAAAACAGTCTGAAGAATTCCACCATTTTGGTAATATTCTGTTTCAACAGTTGTATCAATTCTTGCAGTTGTGGTTATTCGTTTGGTTGTGCCATCGCTAAAAGTCACAGTTACTCTAATTTGCCTGGACGGTTCAATTTGGTCAGGTAATTCTTCAATGTCGACTATTTCGTTTCCGCTAAGACTCAACGATTTGGCGGAATCACCATTTTGAAATTCCAGTGGTAAGATCCCCATGCCAACCAAATTAGATCTATGAATTCGTTCATACGATTCGGCTATCACTGCTCTGACCCCAAGCAAAAACGGACCTTTAGCAGCCCAATCCCTACTAGAGCCTGATCCATATTCTTTGCCACCAATAATTATTAAAGGGGTATTTGATTGTTGGTACTGACTTGCAGCATCAAAGATTGGCATTTGAATACCTTCTGGCCATTTCATGGTGTAGCCACCTTCTACACCATCGAGCATGTTGTTTTTTAGTCGGATATTAGCAAATGTGCCTCTCATCATGACTTCATGGGCTCCTCTTCGAGATCCATAAGAGTTAAAATCTTTAATCGATGTTCCGTTCTCTCCTAAATAAGATGCCGCTGGACTGTTTTGAGCTATATTTCCTGCGGGAGATATGTGATCGGTAGTGACTGAATCACCGAGTATTGCCAATATTCTTGCCTCAACAATATCTTTAACAGCGGGTGGATCTATAGAGAAATCCTTAAAATATGATGGCTCTTGGATATAGGTAGAGTCATCTTCCCAGTTGTATAATTCGCCTTCAGGTGCTGGTAGTTCAGCCCATTTCTCGTCACCATCAAAAATAGCACCATACTCTTTTTCAAACATAGCAGGGCCAATATTATTTGTAATAGCGCGTTGAATCTCTTCTTGTTCAGGCCATACATCCCGTAAGTAAATCGGTTCGTTGTTTTCATTCATTGCTAGGGGTTCCGTTTCAAAATCAATATCAATTCTTCCCGCTAAAGCATAGGCCACGACAAGGATAGGAGATGCAAGATAGTTAGCTTTAACATCTGGGTTCACTCTACCCTCAAAGTTCCTATTTCCTGAGAGTACCGCTGTTGCTACGAGCTCTCCCTTGTCGATACCGTGGCTTATTTGCTCAGGTAACGGACCCGAATTACCAATACATGTTGTACAACCAAAACCTACCGTGTGAAACCCTTGGCTTTCTAAATACGGCATCAATCCCGACTCATTAAGGTAGCCGGTAACAACTTTAGAACCTGGCGCCATAGAGGTTTTAACCCACGGTTTAACGTGG
>JAPYRO010000048.1 GCA_029941095.1 Dehalococcoidia bacterium | reverse complement strand
AATTAATACATTATCATTATTTAATCGTTCCCTATCAGACTCTAACGTGTTTGTTATTACTTCTAAATCTTGTTTCACCGTAATTGCAACCTGAAACGTTGCCTTTATTGCCGGTTCGTCCCAACATGGAAAACAACGGCGGGCGTCGGTTGCTTCAAATTGGGTTACGGCCATTTTCTTGGCTTGGCCATTCGAGTCTTCATAGTTACTGATATAAAATCCATGTAACTGATCGTTAAGAATCCCTCGAAATTTAATATACAATTTGGCAGGGCCGATATTAATACTCTCTTCAAAATCGATAGCAACAGTTTCGCTGTCTTGATGATAAGTAACTATAGCTTCTAATTTTGTCCCAGACCCTAATTCGAGATGTGCTTTATCTATATCTAATTCTATTGAATTCAAAACGATGGACTTCGTCTCTTCTTTGATCAAAATATCAATGGTTTCATCCCCTTGAAATGTTTCCTTCTCGAGATCGGGAAACAACGCTATTGCGTAATGGGAAGGGGTAACGTTAGATGGAAGTAGGGAAAATCCACTATTATTATTACTATTCAAAGCTTGATCCTCCAGGTGATTGGTGTAAAGATATGTTAGCACTACAAAGCAATGAAATCTCAACGAGATTCGAGCTTAAGAGGATTAATCCTTGCATTTTTAATTTAAATCAGCCGTGACTATAAATTGGCAAGTCATAATTGAGGAGCTCAAAAATTTGTGAACCGAATTTATCAAAATACTATCCGGAATAACGCAGTTTTACATAGTCATTTAGATATATTTCCTTATAGGCGACAAGAAATGATCGCAATTTTATGAAAAAGACCTTTAAGAGACCCCGGTACTATTATGGATGGAACATCGTTCTTGCCAGTTTTATGGCGCATCTCGCATACGCTGAACAATATTCCTCTACTTTAGGTCTTTTCATGAGACCACTTCAAAATGAATTCTCTTGGAGCCGCTCTCAGATAGCAGTAGTGCAAACAATATCACGTGTGCTTGAAGCTCTCGTCGCCCCTTTTATAGGCCCAATCATCGATAAGTTTGGCACTAGATCCGTTATTCCCGTAGGTGCGGTGATAGCTGGTATTTCACTCATGGCGACAACATATATCAACGAGCTTTGGCAATTCTACCTCCTGAGAGGAGTTGCTGCCGCTATGGGATTTTCGCTTATGGGTTTCTTGGTAACGAGCATAGCTATCAATAATTGGTTCGTGAGAAAAAGAGGGAGAGCATTAGCCATCGTAAATACGGGAAGCACATTGAGTAACGTTATTCTAATGCCTGTATCAGTCTACGTTATCTCACAATCAGGATGGCGATCTATGTTCTTTCTATTCGCAATTATCACATGGGTGGTAGTATTGATCCCTTCCATAACATTAATGAGAAGAAGACCAGAAGATATGGGTCTCCATCCAGATGGAGATGATCCCAACAGTACCAATCTGAATTCAGAAGAACCGCAAAAACCAAAGGAACCCATTTGGACGAGAAAAGAAGCAATGAAAACGTCCGCGTTCTGGTTAGTATCTATGAGTTTTGCTGTCGCAAGTTTCGCTTTTCAAGGCATCAATATCAGTATGGCCCCTTACATGCAGGATTTAAATTATGGTGATGCCATGGTTGCAAGTGCACTGTTTTTTCGGGCAGTAGTAATGACGATTGGTTTGCCAGTGATGGGCCTAATCGCGGAAAAGGCCCAGTATGCATGGGTACGGTTGTTCCCGTTTGCATTGCAAGGAACAGGTTCTTTGCTTTTCCTATTCGGCGAAAATCCAATAATTCTATTTATTGGATTGGCTATTTACGGCCTAGGAGTAACCAGTATTGGAGTAACACAAGAAGTTATTTGGGCAAATTATTTTGGCCGATATAGCTTGGGAAGGGTAAGATCAGCTGGATTTGTAGCTACATTTGGTGCAGGAGCCACAGGGCCTGTATTCATGAACCTAGTATATGATTTACTGAATTCTTATAAACCGGCATTTATGCTCTTTTTACTGTTTTTCTTCGTCGCTTCAATACTAATCATTTTCGCGAAACCGCCCAAGCCCACTAAGTTTATAAATGTTTAGGCAAATTCAATCATATTGGGGTCTCAGTAAAGGTTTTGCCATTAAAATAGATACAGCAGAAATAAGGTAAATCAGAGCAAACAAAATCAGAGCATAATAATAATCTCCCATAATGTCATACATAAAAGTCCCGGCAAGTGGTCCGCCAGCCTGGATCACCAACTGAATAGGTGTAACAAATCCTCTAATCGCACCCTGGTGCGCACGACCAAAATATTCAGCCCAAACTAGTTGTATCAACATAGGTAGGGCTCCAAAAGCTAAACCATGAACAAGCGCAAAAGAATATGCATAGTATAAATTTGTCGTTAACATCAGTATGACTACACCCAACGTCACTACTAAAAATCCCACGGCCATCACGATCCGTATGGGAAATTTCTCCACCACAAAACCGATTCCCAGAGCCCCCACTGCACTAACCCCAGCCCAGAATGTCAATATACTAATCGCCGAATCTTCAGGTATCCCTTTATCAGTCAAATAGGGAAATAAATTAAAATTTATACCACCGATATTAAACATAAGGCCACTCGTAGCTATCAAAATAAAATAGAAAGCTGGAGTTCTAATGGCTTCTTTGAGACTATACGTAGTTTCGATCGATTGATCGGATACGCCCTCATTCGATTTCATGCCATCAGGTAATAAACCAATATCTTCAGGTTGCCTCTTTAAAAACAATAAAATCGGTATAAGCGTTGTGACCCACACCAATAATGCCAAAACAACTGAAGCGCTACGCCAACCGACAATCGATAAGGATATTTGGGCTAATAGTGGCATAGACATTTGCCCAAACCTAGTCCCCACAACGGCAAAAGCTGTGGCTCTTCCTCTGCGCTTAACAAACCACTTTGAAACTACGACTCCGGGAGCAACTTGTAACAAACCGGCTATAATAAATCGCCCTGTTACCACTGCCATATAAAATTGCCACAAGTGATTTACAAAAAATATTGATCCCACAGCCATACCAAAAAAGATAAATCCAAAAAAGAGAACCGTTTTCGCCCCTTTTTTATCAAGAATTGGCCCAATGACTAAAGCAAGTATCCCGCCTAAGATAGTGCCAATTGTAATAGCTCCCGCAAACACAGATCGTGTCCATCCAAATTCCTCGGTTATGGGTTTCAAAAAAACACTAAGAGCTGGATTATACAACGCTGTTTGCGCAAAAGTTACCGCCACCATTGTGGCTACGATAAACCAACCAAAATAAATTTTATTGAACTTGAACTTAGAGTCAAAATTATTGTGTTCTGGGATCATATCAAGGAGCATAAAGCATATCAATAACAAATATCAACAAGGATGTTATTGTATACAATAGTATTTTAAGGAGGAATCGTTGCTAAAATATACAGTTATATTGGAACCCGAAAATACTGGAGGCTTCTCAGCACATTGCCCAAGCATGCCAGGTTGTGTAGCTCAAGGAGAAAACAAAGAAAGTGCTATAGAAAATATCAGGGTAGCAATAATATCGGCCGCTAGCGCCTGGCAAGAGGACGATCTTAATGCTCCTGAAGATTCTATAGACCAAATTGCCGATGAAATGTTTGAAATCCTAGCATCAAGACAAAGAGAAAACCTAAGTCTCGCATTGGAAGCAGTTGAAGTTTTGGTACAATCCGATGATCTTTCTCAAAGCCCTCTTGCAGAAAACGAAATGGGCCCTTTAACTCTGACGGTCCAAGAAAACCCCGTAAAAGGAAACATTAAGCCAGGGGCCTTAAGGGCGCTAATACGTCACTCAGGGATGACACATGACGAATTCATGGGCTATATTCAAACTGAATCAAATATAATCCAAATGGTAATTAACAAGAATATTGTTTTGGAATCATGAAGGAGCTATGTCTCGTTGACCCTTAATTTATTGATATTTTATACTATCTAGGTAAAACATAATTTAAGAAAATGGCAAAACAAAGAAAGATTGGACCCTTCTTATGACGTCGATAAAGGAACAGCTTATCTCCTTGGAGAAGCATGCCATGTCAGATCTAAAACAAATAGAAACCGAACAAGGTTTAGACGAATGGCGAATAAATTACCAAGGAAGGCGTAACGGACAGCTTCCAAAATTATTGGAGGAATTACCCAAATTGCCTATTGAAGATAGAAGAGAAGTGGGCATCGCTGCAAATAAATTAAGAGATACACTTGAAATAGGGTATAACGAACGCCTTCAAGAAATCAAAAACTCAGAACTTCAAGAAAAATTATTAGAGGAAACAATAGATGTATCACTTCCTGGTCGAAAACAAACACTGGGAAAATTACATCCGACAACACAAACTATAAGAGAAATTAGTTCGATATTTGTAAATCTGGGATACCAAATTGTGGACGGCCCAGAGGTTGAATCCGATTATTATAATTTCGAAGCGTTAAATATACCTCCGGATCATCCGGCTCGGGATCAATGGGATACACTGTGGCTAGATTATAATAATGAAGAAGGAATACGACCACTTTTATTAAGAACACACACCTCCCCAATGCAAATACGCACAATGGAGAATCAAGAGCCGCCTATTAGAGTGATTGTCCCTGGTAGATGTTACAGACACGAAGCTACAGATACTACACATGAGTCAATGTTCTTCCAGATAGAGGGCCTGGCAGTGGATAAAGGGATAACTTTTGCAGATCTAAAAGGAACTTTATACACGTTTGCACGAAAATTATTTGGCGCGGAACGGAAAATTAGATTCCGATGCGATTTTTTCCCGTTTGTTGAACCTGGTGTAGACATGTCTATAGATTGTTTCAGTTGTGATGGCATCGGCTGCAGAGTTTGCTCCAATACCGGATGGATTGAAATTATGGGAGCAGGAATGGTTCATCCAGATGTCCTCAAACGTGTCGGATACGATCCCGACGTTTATACAGGCTTTGCTTTTGGTATGGGACCCGAAAGAATATCAATGTTAAAACATGGAATCGACGACATTCGACATTTTTACACCAACGATCTTCGCTTTCTCGAACAATTTTAAGGAATTAGGTGATTCTAATGGAACAAACTTTTTCTGTACACTTGGATCTGGATCCAATAAAATTTGGAGCTATACTGGCTTGTATTGATTTTGCCGCTCACCACACTGATGAAAATAACCATACTTTCTTACTGGATTTATCAGATGAGCTCAGAGGTAGTCAAAAACAGTTCCTTAATTCTATGAGCATTAATTCAGGAAATAAGGTCATTAAACAAATTCAAAGCAGTGAGAAAACTGCTTTGAATAAACTAATTAATTGAGAAAGGGCAAATATCAATATGGCATCAGATAAAGCGGTACCCACTAACCAACCTTGCCCAAGTTGCAATGCCCTTGTCTTTTACGAAGGGCACAGTGAACTAAAAACATCACTTACACCTCACCGTTTTCATTGTCATGGTTGTGGAAAATTATACGTTGTAAGATCAACATCACATAACCCTCCCAAATTCCCAATCTCTGAGAAACATGAGGCAATGGATGCCGAGATATCTGAAGGAGAGGGAACCCACGAACATGTTGAATAATACTATCGATTGGCAAGGCGACTAAAGAATGCGTATTTCCCTAAAATGGCTTAAAGAATATGTAGACTTTGACTACTCTGCGGAGGAGCTAGCTGAAAAACTTACCATGGTTGGACTAGAAGTAAGCAACATAGAGAAAATTGGGGGAGGCTGGAATAACATACTAGTGGGGAATGTCACAAAATTGGTCCAGCATCCTAACGCTGATCGCCTGAAATTAGCGACTATCGATATAGGAAAAGAGAGCCTTACGGTTGTATGCGGTGCACCTAACATAGAAGAAGGGCAAAGGTACCTTTAGCTCTGATTGGATCAGAAGTTTATGATGCTGAAAGAAAAATAATAGTTACTCTAAAGCCGGCAAAAATTAGAGGAATTACATCAGAAGGAATGGTTTGCTCTGAACGCGAGTTACAAATTAGTGACGATCACGAAGGTATTCTAGTTCTTCCCTCGGACGCTTCTGCTGGGATATCCATGGATGAATACCTAGGGGACACCACGCTAGAAGTTGAAGCCACTCCTAACAGGCCAGATTGGTTATCTATGATAGGGGTAGCTTGGGAAGTGGCAGCAATTATTGGCAAAACCGTTAACATGCCTAATACCACTTACAAAGAAAACAGCAAACTCAACATTAAAGAAATGGATGTAGTCGATGTTATTGATGCAAATTTGGCCCCACGCTACACCACAAGTGTAGTCCAAGAAATATCTGCGGATAGTCCTTCACCAGGATGGATGCAATTACGATTAAAATCAGCAGGGGTCCGACCCATAAGTAGTGTCGTCGATATAACAAATTACGTTATGCTCGAATATGGGCAACCACTACACGCTTTTGATCTAGCTAAGCTTAATGAAGGAAAAGTTATAGTACGGCCAGCAAAAAGCGGAGAAGTCATAGAAACTCTCGATGGTAAATCATATGAGCTTTCTTCAGCAGATCTAATAATAGCAGACACCAAGGGCCCAGTAGGTTTAGCAGGTGTGATGGGTGGCCAAAGATCTGAAGTAGACAATACCACTAAAGAAATACTATTGGAATCTGCCACTTTTCATTTCGCATCTATCCGCCGGACTGTACAAAGACATAGACTAGAAGTAGCAGGAAAAAGAGGAACCGAAGCTTCTCTTAGATTTGAAAAATCCTTACCCATAACTTTACCGATGGAGGCACTAAAACGTGCTACCAAGTTAATAGTCGACATATGTGGTGGGAACGCAGTCCTTGGAACGATGGATACGAACCCAAACTCCGATAACCTATCATCCGTAACTTTAACTTCTAGCAAATTAAAGAGTGTTCTAGGCCTCGACTACGGAAAAGATCAGGTATCCGACACCTTGAAGTCTCTAGGATTCAAAACTACCACATCGCAGAATGGAAATGAGTACTCTGTTCGAGCAGAAATCCCTTTCTGGAGAGCAGATATACGGATACCCGAAGACCTGGTAGAAGAGGTCGCAAGAATCATCGGGTATGATTCTATTCCTTCTACATTGCCTTCAGGAAATCTTCCAGAAGCATTAGATGATCAAACCAGGATAACAAAGGACTCGGTCAAAAATATTCTTGTATCTCTAGGTTTACAAGAAACGATTAGTTACCCTTTGGTTTCCATTGAAACTATTCAAAAGTCAATTAATATTCCAACTGAACAAGAACCAATGAGAGTTTGGAATCGAATATCACCAGACCAAGAATTTCTGCGTACCACTCTTAGAGGTAGCCTTTTAAATATTTTTGCAAGAAATGAGAAGGTCGGGCGAAACGACTCGATAAAGATATTTGAACTAAGCAAAATATATATACCTGTAAAAGACGAAACCCCGAAAGAACAAGAGACTCTTTTAGGATTGATCGGAGGTGAGCAAAGTGATAGAGGTTGGAGTTCTGAAAGCAGAGAGATGGATTTCTTTGATGGCAAAGGAATTATAGAATCACTTTTAGATTCCCTATCCGCTAAGCCATCTTTCACACCGAAAATTGATCGTGTCTTAACTTCAGGTAGAACTGCTTCCATATCGATCGATGGTCAAGAAATAGGTGTAATAGGCGAAGTACATCCAGCGACACTGGATGCTTTCGAGATAAAAACAAAAAGAGTTACTCTATTTGAAATAAACGTGGAATCGCTTACAAACTTGAGGAAATCAGAATCACTATCTTGGAACCCAATCTCGCGATTCCCAAGTCTTGTAAGACAATTAGATTTAATAACCGATATCTCGACTCCCTCGGGAGCCGTAAACGATATAATCGTTAATTTTCCTTCGGTTGCCAAATCTACACTTTTAGATATTTATAGTGGGTCTCAAATACCAGAGGGTCGCAAATCTCTATCATTCGAAGTTGTATGGCAATCACCGTCAAGAACATTAACCGACAAAGAAGTGGAAATAGCCTTGTCTCAACTGTTAAATCTACTTGACGAAAAAACTGGTTCAAAATTAAGGTTAGAGTAGGATGGAATACAGGATAAACAAATGATATCAGTTGAAGAAGCGCTCAACCACGTTATGGAGAACATAAAGCCGCTAAAAACGGTGCAAGCTCCCATTTTAGACTCCCTAGGATTAACCATAGCAGAAGATATAAAATCAATGGTCTCTGTGCCACCAACAGATAATTCAGGTATGGATGGTTACGCTGTACGGCAT
>JAPYRO010000047.1 GCA_029941095.1 Dehalococcoidia bacterium | reverse complement strand
TGTAAATACTATTAATTTCCTGCAAAAGAGAATATCTCTCGTACAGTCACCGAATAACATGCTAGAATCTGGCCTGCTCAGTTCATTCCAGAGAAATAATTTGAATTATTCGAAAAGATTTCCAATGATTCATTAATAAGAATATAATGGGATGATTAATGGGGGGTAGATCCAATAGTTTCAATATAGCAAATAAGTTATATGGATTTTATGGGAGTAAATCGCCAGTATGGGGAAAGTAAATTAATGGTTCAGTTACCACCAATTAGAACTATTATGTTCATACCAGGAAATAACCAACGGTTCATAGATAACGCTCCTGCTATTGGAGCAGATGCTATATGCCTCGACCTAGAAGACGCCATTGCACCTAAAGATAAACTTAAAGCACGAGAAATGGTAAAAACCGCCATTCCCAAAATAGCAGATAGGAAAAAATACACCCTTTTCTGCAGGGTAAACGGATATGATACCAATTTGTTAGAAGAAGACCTGCTAGCGGTATGTGACAAAGATTTAGATGTTATAAGCCTTCCAAAGGGGAATGGTCCTGAAATAATAAACAGAGTAGACCATTATCTTACCCTTATAGAAAAACAAAAAGGGCTCAGCCCAGGACGAATTCAAATAGCGCCTTGGATCGAATCAGCTGAAGGAGTGCTGAATGCTCTCGAAATGTGTAGAGCTAGCAGTAGAGTAACAATGGCATCTTTTGGTGGTGAAGATTTCACACATGATATGGGCATACCAAGAACGCCCTCTTCAAAAGAAGTAGAATGGGCCATGTACCGAGTAGCGACTTCTTGTATAGCTGCAGGAGTTATTCCTATCGCGGGAGTCGAAATGAATTATAAGGACGAAAATCAATTAAGAGAAAGTACACAGTTCTCAAAAAGTATCGGCTATCAAGGACGATACTGTATTCACCCATCACAGATACCTATCGTAAACTCTCTATTTCAACCCACTGAGGCCGAAGCAAAAGAAGCTAGGGAAATCATCCACGCGTACGAGAGTGCTGAAAAAAAAGGCCTAGGGGCAACTGGGCTAGATGGAATGGTAGTTGACAGACCAGTGTATGTAAGAGCCCTCGCAGTTATAGCAAAAATCAACAAAGAATAAACTTTAAGGAGATGGCTTAATATGTTCATAATTGGAGAGGATAGACATTTAATTGTTCCAAGAACTGAATTAACTTATCCAGGCCACAATGAAAGAATGCACGAAAATGCAGCGACCGCTCCTGTAGATCATGTAATGGCAGATCTAGAGGATGCCTGCCCATATGAGTTCAAAGGCGAAACATCTAGAAATACGATTATTGATGCCTTTAACCAATTAGACTATGGAGATAAGGTAGTAACGTTCAGACCAAATAACATCCATTCAACATTTTTTCTGGGAGACATTGAATCCATAATGCGCGGGGCTGTCGATAAATTTCATGGGATAATTCTCCCTAAAGTAACTGGCCCTGAAGATATTATATATCTGTCTCGGCTCCTGGATTCCCTAGAATTAGAAGCAGGATGGAGCCATAGAGTTCAAATAGAAGCATTGATAGAAACGCCAGAAGCTATGGTTAAGGTGTATGAGATAGCAACAGCTTCTCCGAGAATGGCTGGATTAATATTCGGCATCGCGGATTTTGCAGCGGTTATGGGAATAGTTGAGGTTATAGATAACCAAAATATCAATTTTCATTCAGCAAAGCAAACCATGGCTGTAGCCGCTAAAGCAGCTGGGTTACATGCAATCGATAATGTGTTTTTTAATTTAGTTCGTAGAGATACGTCTGCGGAAGATAAGGAAAAAATAGAGCAGTCTCTCTACAATAAGAATGTTGGTGCAGCCAACCTAGGAATGGACGGAACTTGGGTGATACACCCACAGCAAGCTGAGATGGCAAATAAAGCGTATACACCATCAGATGAACTGACCGAATACTCAAAAAATTTAATCGAGTACTACCACAAACAAGGGGGAGGAGCTTTCGTTTATCCGGAAACAGGTGAATTTGTAGACGAAGCCACCGCTAAGGGATACCTAGTTTTATTAGCAAAAGCTGGTCAAGCGGGCAAACTGGATGGTGAATGGTTAATTAATCAAGCAAAAAGACACGCAGAAGTCACTGGGTATGATGTACTGCATCAAGCCGGCCGCAGTCTGGGAGCTTAATAATGCCAGACCCAATAATAGAACCACAGGATGCAATATCTGCAGAGGTTAGGAGATGGGTGGATCAAGAAGTAATGCCCGTCGTAGATGAACTCGAGCACAATAATATATTCCCTGAACAATTGGTGGAGGGAATGAAGCGCCTGGGTTTATTCGAGCTAATGATTCCCCAAGACCAAGGAGGAGTCGGTGCAACCTATGTTACCTATTCAGGAGTAGTAGAAGAGCTAGCCAGAGGGTGGATGAGCTTAGGCGGAATCTTAAATACCCATGTAATTGTCACTCATTTGATAAGCGAATTTGGAACCGAAGCACAAAAAAATAGGTACTTACCCCAAATGAGCGATGCCTCGAGAAGAGGTGCGTTAACCATAACTGAACCCAATGCAGGATCTGATGTACAAGCTATAGAAACCGTGGCATCTCTGAAAGATGACCATTATACAGTCAATGGGTCAAAATTATTTGTAAGTAATGGTAGGCGAGGGGGAATCTTCGCTATGGCTGTAAAAACAAATACTAATATACAACCTAGATATAAAGGAATCTCCTGCCTGCTAGTTGAACCTGAGTTCAAAGGATTCAATGTTACTAGGGATATAGAAAAGTTAGGTTACAAAGGAATAGAAACAGCAGAACTATCTCTAGACAACATGAAAGTACCACAAGAAAACCTTCTTGGCGGAGAAGAAGGTCAAGGTTTTTTCCAAGTGTTAAGTGGAGTGGAAGTAGGACGAGTAAATACCGCTGCTCGGGCAGTAGGTGTAGCACGAGCGGCTTTTGAAGCTTCCATCAAATATGCACAACAAAGACAAGCCTTTGGAAAGCAAATAGGCGATCACCAAGCGATCCAACTAAAATTAGCAGATATGTATACCAACATAACGGCAGCTCGCCTGTTAGCTCGTTGGGCAGCGGGAATAAAAGATCAGGGCGGACGCGCAGATACAGAAGTCGGCATGGCAAAATTATTCGCGACAGAGGTAGCTACAGAGGTAACCTTGGAATCTATGCGAATCCATGGCGGTATAGGATACACAAAAGAGCTACCTGTCGAAAGGTACTTTAGGGATGCACCGGGGATGATGATCTATGAAGGCACCAATGAAATACAAAGAACTATAATAGCTAAGAACTTATTGCAAAGGTATGCTCTTGATTAAGTAGAATCAGGAAAGGATTTACAAATGGAATTTGGACGTTACTTCGAACAGTTTAAAGAGGGTGACATATACAAACATTGGCCAGGGAGAACAATAACCGAATCTGATGACATGCTGTTTTGCATGCTAACAATGAATCATCACCCTCTGCACATAGACAAAAATTATGCAGAAGGTACACAATTCAAACAAAATGTAGTAGTAGGGAACCTTGTAATGGATATCGCTTTTGGGATGAGCGTAGAAGATGTTTCAGGTAAAGCCATAGCAAACCTAAGCATTGACGAAGTAAAATTCCATAAACCCACTTTCCACGGTGATACTATATATGCCGAAACTGAAGTCCTATCTGTTCAAGAGACAAGTAAGCCAGATCGAGGAGTAGTTACAGTGGAAACAAGAGCCACTAACCAAAGAGAAGAAATGGTGATGTCTTTCAAAAGAAGTGTTCTGGTCCCTAGAGAGAACCAAGTGCAAAAGGACTAAATATGGACAATGAATCAGCGAATAACCAAGAGCAATTAACAGATCGCTTTGCGAACTGGAATGATAACAATATTGAAGCAAAAGAGCGGGAAGACCAATTCACCACTACTTCCATTGACGATATACCTCGCATAAGGACACCGATTGATATAGACGAAGAAAACTATTTAGAGAATATTGGTTTTCCAGGGGAGTATCCATTCACTAGAGGTGTACAACCCACAATGTACAGAGGCCGATTATGGTCGATGAGACAATATTCAGGATTTGGTACTCCAGAAGAAACGAACAAAAAATTCCGTTACCTTTTGAGTCAAGGACAAACTGGATTATCTGTAGCGTTCGATTTGCCTACCCAATTGGGCTATGACTCCGACGCTTCTGAATCAACAGGTGAAGTTGGCAAAGTAGGTGTAGCTATAGATTCTCTAAGAGATATGGAGGTAGCATTTGACGGGATTCCTTGGGATAAAGTCAGTACTTCTATGACAATTAATGCTCCAGCTGCTGTGCTAGTCGCAATGTACGTTGCCGTAGGTGAAAAACAAGGGCTCAACCCAAATCAACTTACTGGAACTGCTCAAAATGATATTTTAAAAGAGTACGTTGCAAGAGGTACATACATATTCCCGCCAGAGCCATCTCTGCGATTGGCTTCGGATCTTGTTGCTTATTGTGCCGACAAAATGCCTAGATTTAATAGCATATCGATAAGCGGATATCATCTTAGAGATGCGGGAAGCACAGCTGCTCAAGAGATAGCCTATACTTTTGCTAATGCAATAGCATATGGAGAATCGTTTACTAAACGAGGAGTGGACCCAGACGTTTGGGGTCAACGAGTGTCTTGGATATTCAACACGCATAATAACTTTCTAGAAGAAATCGCAAAGTTTAGAGCATTAAGAAGAATGTGGGCTAGGATCATGAAGGAACGTTTTGGTGCAGAAAATCCAAGAGCCCTAATGTTGAGGACCCATTCCCAAACTGGCGGGTCTACTCTAACAGCCCAACAGCCACTAAATAATATTGTGCGCGCCGCCTACCAAGGATTAGCTGCAGTTTTAGGCGGAGTCCAGAGCCTTGCTCTATCATGTTTTGATGAAGCTCTTTCACTACCTACAGACGAAGCACAGAGAATTGCATTAAGAACCCAACAAATAATAGCTCATGAAACAGGTATACCTGACGCAGTTGATCCACTAGCAGGATCATATTATGTAGAGTGGCTCACCGATCAATTAGAAGAAAAAGCCTTGACATATATGGAAGAAATAGAACAATTAGGGGGTGCGGTTGCTGCTATAGAATCCGGAGTGATCCAAAGGGAAATCGCTAAAGCATCATACGCATCGCAACTGGCCGTAGAAGAGGGGCGAGATTTGGTAGTCGGAGTTAACTCTTTCAAAGATGGGAACGAGGACCCTTCACCATCAATATTTCGGGTTAATAGGGATTCAGTAGATCGACAAAAAAAATCACTAGCAAAAGTCAGAAAAGAGCGAGACAATGGGGAGGTTGAAAAATCGTTGGCGGAGTTAAGATCTAAAGCGCTTGGGACCGATGACCTTATGTCACCTATACTATATGCTGTTAGATCGTACGCCACTGTGGGGGAGATATGCGATGCACTACGTTCTCAGTTTGGATCGTACTCTCCGCCAGTAGAAATTTAAAGGTTAAAAATGGGAAAAATTAAATAATAATAGGGGGAAGAAATGGCAGAATTATTAGACGGTAAAGTAGCATTGGTAACAGGAGGTTCACGAGGAATCGGAAGAGCTACAAGTATTGAATTAGCCGCAAACGGTGCAACCGTAGCAGTAAATTATAATTCAAACAAGACAGCAGCGGATGAAGTGGTATCGATCATCGAAAAAGCAGGAGGTAAGGCAACGGCGTACCAGGCAGATATCTCCAACAGGGAACAAGTAAACGCGATGGTAGATCAGGTAGTGGAGGATCATGGCCCGGTAACGATATTAATTAATAACGCGGGGGCAACCGCAGATCGAACACTCCGAAATATGACTGACGAGCAGTGGGATTCAGTAATCGAAGTTAATCTAACTGGCACATTTAACGTCACAAAAAAAATATGGAATCTAATGGGCGAAGCAGGAGGAGGGCATATAGTAAATATTAGTTCTATCGTTGGAGAAGCAGGCCGACTCGGACTAATAAACTACGCCACTGCTAAGGCAGGACTTTTAGGTTTCACAAAAACTGCTGCTCGAGAAGGCGCAAGAACAAATATTCACGTTAATGCAGTCGCACCAGGTTTTATTGAAACAGATATGATTTCGGGCCTTTCTCCAGAGATGAAAGAAGGCCTTGCAAAAGAAGCGGTTTTGGGAAGACTCGGTGAAACCGAAGAGATCGCAAAAGTAATAAGATTCATAGTTTCAGAGTCAACGTACATGACAGGAGCAACAATAGACGTTAACGGTGGAATGTATATCCGCTAATTAGCCCCAGTGAACATAAATAGTGAACTATAGAAATTTATTTATAAGGAGAGAAAAATGGGTGACGCAGTAATAGTAAGCGCAGTTAGAACGGCTGTTGGAACAATGGGTGGTGGTTTATCAACCGTTACTGCTCCAAACCTTGGTGCAGTAACCATCAAAGAAGCCATCTCCCGATCAGGGATTGAAGGTGATCTATTACCTGATGAAGTGCTGATGGGAAATGTTATACAAGCAGGTATTGGGCAAAACCCCGCAAGACAAGCTTCGATTCAATCAGGATTATCCGTTTCCGTTCCAGCAACTACGATAAACAAAGTTTGTGGTTCTGGTATAAAAACAATAGTGATGGCAGCACAAGCTATCAAAGCCGGTGACGCAGATTACATGATCGCAGGCGGTATGGAAAGTATGAGCCTTGGACCATACATCTTACAGAACGGAAGATATGGTTACCGATTAGGTAACTCTGAGCTGATCGACTCAACTGTACACGATGGCTTGTGGTGTGCGATGGAGGATTGCCATATGGGTATCACTGCAGAGAACGTATCAGCTGAATATGGAGTTTCCAGAGAAGATCAAGATGAATTTGCTGGAGAATCCCAGCGTAGAGCTGCTGCTGCTATGGATGCGGGGCGATTCAAAGATGAAATTGTTGGTGTCGAAGTACCTCAAAGAAGGGGGGACCCCACCATAGTAGACACTGATGAGCACCCTCGGCCGACGTCGACAAAAGAAGCGTTGGGCAAACTTAGACCGGCCTTCACAGCCGATGGAAGTGTAACTGCAGGTAATGCCTCAGGCATTAATGATGGAAGTGCGGCTACTGTAGTTGTATCTGAAGAATTTGCAAAAGAGCATGGGCTTAAACCTTTGGCATATATTAGAGGTTACGCTTCTGCGGGAGTAGAGCCACGAATAATGGGAATAGGGCCAGTAACAGCTATGCAAAAAGCAGCACGCAATGCTGGAATGAGTATATCCGACATGGATCTCATAGAGTTGAATGAAGCCTTCGCTGCACAATCAGTAGCGGTTGTAAGAGAGTTAGAGTTAGACCAAGATATTGTCAATGTAAACGGAGGTGCTATAGCAATAGGCCATCCTATTGGGGCTTCTGGAACAAGAATATTTGTCACTCTATTGCATGAGATGCAAAAAAGAGATTCCCAATTCGGAATGGCTTCTTTGTGTATTGGCGGGGGGCAAGGAATCGCGATTATCGTGGAAGGCGCGTAAATCAAGTAATTCATGAGAATAGAAAAAAACGTCATTAAGGTATTGCATACCTATGTCAAATAATACTAAAATGTATGTGATTGGCACTCTAGGTGCTAGAGTGCTAAATACTTTAGGAGGAATATATGTCGATTTCGTTTGAACCACTAAGTGATAGGGTAGTAGTTAGGCCGAAAGGTCAAGAGGAAGTTTCAAAGGGAGGACTTGTGCTACCAGATAGCGCAAAAGAGCGCCCCCAAGAAGGGGAAATTATAGCAGCTGGGCCTGGAAGAGTAACCGATGATGGCACCCGTTTGCCTATGGATCTCAAAGTTGGGGATACAATAATCTATGCTCAATACTCGGGTACTGAAATAAAAGATGATGATGATGAAGATCTATTGGTTTTGCGTGAGTCGGACGTATTAGCAAAGATCGGTTAGAAATATAGAATATTATTTGATCGACTAATAATAAGGAAATCGAATAATTAATTATTAAAGAAATAATATTAAAATATATTTAAGGAGGCAGTTCCAAAATGGCAAAACAATTACTGTTCGGTGAAGATGCCCGTAAAGCATTACGAGCCGGTGTCGACGCAGTCGCCGACGCCGTAAAAATAACTTTAGGACCAAAGGGTAGAAATGTTGTTCTTGACAAAAAGTTTGGCCCACCTACTGTAAGTAGCGACGGTGTATCAATCGCTAAAGAGATTGATGTAAAGGATCCGTTCGAAAATATGGGAGCACAACTGATTAAAGAGGCGGCGTCTAAAACTAACGATATTGCTGGGGATGGAACAACCACTGCAACCGTTTTAGCACAATCGATCATTCATGAAGGTATGAAAAACGTGGCTGCAGGTGCGAATCCTATGGATTTGCAGAGAGGAATTAACAC
>JAPYRO010000046.1 GCA_029941095.1 Dehalococcoidia bacterium | reverse complement strand
TACCTATATCTAACATGATCGTTTCATCTAATTTATAATCATCTTGACGATCGTTACGGTCCTGAACATTCTTTATTGGTTTTTTAAATTGTGGATCTGGTAACCCTAAAAGCGGTTTTACATCTAGAGCCATTGCTCTATCGTTACCATCCAAATCAGATCGTTCTTCTAAATATTCAGGGTGGCCTATCACTTCATCTAAAGATTTATATCCAAGGCTCGCCAATATTTCTCTAACTTCAGTTGCAACAAACGTAAAATAGTTAACTACGCTATCCACACTGCCAGTAAATTTACCAATTAGATCATCACGTTGGGTAGCAATACCCACTGGACAAGAATTTAAGTGGCACTGTCTCGCCATCTCGCATCCCATTGCAACAAGAGCAATGGTCCCAAACCCGATCTCGTCTGCTCCAAACATCGCTGCCATCACAACATCTTTACCTGTTCGAATACCGCCATCTGTTCTTAACTTAACTCTGCCTCTTAAATCGTTCATCACAAGAACTTGCTCTACTTCAGCTAGACCCAACTCCCAGGAAGATCCCGCATGTTTAATTGAAGAGAGAGGGCTCGCACCGGTGCCACCATCCGACCCAGATATATGAATTTTATCGGCGTATCCTTTTGCTACACCCGCAGCAATAGTTCCAACACCTACGCCAGAAACCAACTTAACGGTGACTTGGGCGTCTGGGTTTACCATTTTTAAGTCGTAGATTAATTGGGCCAAATCTTCAATCGAATATATATCATGATGTGGGGGTGGCGATATCAGGGTTACACCTGGCTGCGTATGCCTTATATAGGCTATATATTCAATCACTTTATGTCCGGGTAATTGGCCTCCTTCACCAGGTTTGGAACCCTGTGCTATTTTGATTTCGATTTCTTCGGCCATTGAAAGATACTCAGGTGTTACTCCAAAACGGCCAGAAGCTATTTGTTTAATTTTAGAATTAGCATTTATTCCATTCATCAAACCTCTAAACCGTTTAGGGTCCTCTCCACCTTCACCAGTATCTGAAGCTGCGCCTATCGCATTCATACCAGCAGCTAGAGTCTCGTGCGCTATAGGGCTCAAGGCGCCAAGGGACATGGCTCCGGTTGTAAAATGTTTCCAAATAACTTCAAGTGGTTCCACCTCTTCGAGTGGAATAGGGTTTTTGTCCTGTTTAAACTGTAAAATATCTCGAAAACTTGATATAGGTCTATTATTCATGGCATCGCGATAAGGAACATATTCTTCATATTCGCCACTACGAACCGCCTTGTGTAAAGTTCGGACAACGACAGGGTTATTTGCATGAAATTCCCCTTTTTTCCTAAATCTTATAAACCCATGGTCCACTAATTTAGATTTCTCATTTATGATTTCTTCGATCGCTCCACCATGCCTCTTTAAAACATCATCAGCTATTTCTTCAAACCCAATTCCTCCTAGGCGAGATAAAGTTGCTGTAAAACACTTATCTATTACTTTTTGGGATAGGCCAAGGCATTCAAAAATTTGGGATCCATGATACGAAGTAACCGTAGAAATACCCATTTTAGACATTATTTTCAATATGCCATTATTTGCAGCCATTCGGTACTTTAGAAGCGGATAATCTTCGTCATCCAAATCTTTCAGTTCACCTTTTTCTGCCAAGCTCCTTAGAATATCCCATACTAGATAGGGATTAACTGCACTAGCTCCGTACCCAATTAAGCTTGCATAGTGGTGAACATCTCTAGGTTCACCACTATCGCAAATAATACTTACTTTCATTCTTTTTCCACGTTTGATTAACTCTTGATGAACCGCGCCAACTGCCAATAACATTGGGATAGGAGCATTGGTCTTATCCACTGCCCTATCACTTAGAATTATGATGGTATAGCCGTCATCAACCGCACTCTCCGCTTGATTGCATAAATCATCAAGGGAGGTTTCTAGTTCAGATCGGCCACCCGTTACAGGAAATACAGTTGGAAGTGTTACAGATTTTAAGGAACTTTCAACAATATTTCTTATTTGGTCAAGTTCTTCATTTAGTATTATTGGGCCTTCTAGAGACAACAAATGTTGAGTCTGGCTAGGCTCACCGATTAAGCTTGACCGTCTGCCTAAGTAAACATTAGAGCTCATAACAACAGCTTCTCTGATCGGATCAATAGCAGGATTAGTTACCTGCGCGAAGCTTTGTTTGAAATAATTATAAATAGGTGGCGCGAGTTCAGATAAAACTGCCACTGGGGTATCATCTCCCATAGAATAGGTTGGTTCTATGCCCTCTTGGACCATAGGTTTTATCACCATTAGAGATTCTTCGGCAGTATACCCAAAAAATTTCTGTCTCCTAAGCAAGGAAACGTGATCCAATACAGGTTTGTTAAGTGTTTCTTTTTTATCAGCTAAATCAAGTCTAACCAGGCTATTATCTCGCCAATCACGATACGAACCCGCGGAGATCAAATCATTTTTTATTTCCGTATTTTTAAGAATTTTATGATTCACTGTATCAACAGCTATCATTTCTCCAGGACCTAAACGGCCCTTTTCAATAATTGTCGACTCGTCGATACTTCTCAAAACTCCCACTTCTGATGCCATAATAACGAAACCATCTTCAGTGACGTGATATCTAGCTGGGCGAAGACCATTACGGTCCAATATGGCCCCTGCTAACGAACCATCAGAGAAAGCTACCGCAGCTGGACCATCCCACGGTTCTGTTAACAAGGCGTGGTATTCATAAAAAGCTCTAAGATCAGGATCCATATTTGGCATATTTTCCCACGCCTCGGGAATCAACATCACCATACTGTGTAAAATGTCTCTTCCAGATCGGTTAAGTAGTTCAAGAGCGTGGTCTAAACTACCGGAATCAGATACTTGTGTATCCGTAACAGGAATAATAGCTTCCAAATCTGATTCTCCCCAAACAGGAGCATCAAAATCATTCTCTCTAGCTCTCAGCCAGTTTCTATTGCCTTTTAAGGTGTTAATCTCACCGTTATGACCTAGAAATCTGAAAGGTTGAGCCAAATGCCAGTTGGGTAAAGTATTTGTAGAATATCTTTGGTGAAATACTGCTATAGCGGATTCATAATCTTGATCTGCCAGGTCAATATAGAAGGTGGAAAGTTGAGGCGCTACAAATAGGCCTTTATACACGACGGTTTTGGAAGAAAGAGATGCAATATGAAAAGTGTCAAATCCTTCCATGGACGAAACTTTTTTCTCTATGTTTCTTCTTGTCACATAAAGTTTTCTCTCGAAATTTTCCATCTGCAAAGAATTAGGAGCAGAAATTAGTGCTTGCTTTATTTGGGGCATAGTATCTAAAGCTTGCTGACCAAGTACTTTAGAATTAACCGGGACTTCTCGCCAACCCAGAAATTTTAACTCACTGGATTGAATTTCATTTTCAAAAATTAAAGCTGCATCAGAGATATCAACTCCTGGAGGAAAGAAAACCATCCCAACCCCAATATTATCATCTGAAGATACATCAAACCCTAGAGATTCTATTTCTCTGCGGATCAATTTAGTCGGTATTTGGGTAAGAATTCCAGCACCGTCACCGGTTTTCGCATCAGCTGAGACAGCGCCTCTATGAGTCAAATTCACAACAGCTTCCACGGCCTTAGTAACGAGGTCGTGGCTGGGTTTTCCAGAAATTTGTGCTATGAACCCTGTACCACAGGCGTCTTTCTCAAAAGAGGAGTCGTACAAAGGTGGCCTATAACGACTAGATTTTCGTATTTTCCCCATGTCATTCATTGATAAATATTCATCCTTCAGTTAATTTATTATATATCTCTATAAAAAAGTATTTTCCTTAGAGGACAGGCAAATACCTCTGGATTTCGTAATCCGTCACTTGCCTCCTATAAGTTTCCCATTCAATATGTTTATTCTTAATAAAGCTCTCAAAAACATGTTCTCCAAGAGCGTTCCTCACAAAATCGCTACTTTCAGTAAGTAAAAGCGCCTCTTGTAAACTACCTGGAAGTTCTTTAATACCCGCTGATTTACGTTCCTCCACTGACATATCAAAGACGTTTCTTTCCATTGGTTTTGGAGGTTTCATGTTGTTCTTAATGCCTTCTAAACCAGCTGCTAGCATAACCGAGAATGCCAGATACGGATTGCAAGCTGGGTCTGGGGCTCGATATTCAATTCTTGCTGACAGGGGTTTCGAGGTTGTTATTTGGGGAACTCTAATCAGGTCAGACCGGTTTTTTTTGGCCCAAGTAACGTGTATGGGAGCTTCAAAACCAGGAACTAAGCGTTTATAGGAATTAACCCACTGATTAGTAATGGATGTGAATTCAGGTGCATAATGAAGTAATCCTGCTATATAGCTTAATGCAATTTCCGACAAATTATCGGGTTTTCCAGGGTCATAAAAACAATTTTCATCACCTATAAATAAGCTCTGATGAGTGTGCATGCCACTACCATTCACATCTATTATTGGTTTAGGCATAAAAGTAGCGTGGACGTTGTGTCTTCTAGCAACTTCTTTCACTACCAGTTGATAGGTCATACAATTATCCGCCATCGTCAAAGCATCTGCATATCTCAAAACAATTTCATCTTGGCTTGGAGCCACTTCATGATGGCTATACTCTGCTTCTATCCCCACATCTTCAAGGGTCAGAATAGTTTCTCTCCTAAGATCAGATGCAAAATCCATTGGCATCTGATCAAAATAGCCTCCAGTATCTAAAGGTGTTGGGTCATCTGAATTTTTAAAATAGAAGTACTCTAATTCAGGTCCAACATAAAAGGTATAGCCCAATTCAGCAGCGGCATTTAAATTCCTTTTCAGTACTTGCCTTGGATCACCATCGAAATATTCCTGCTCCGGAGTCTTTATATCTGCAAATATCCTTGCTACTCCACTTTCTTTCGGTCGCCAAGGTAGAATCGCGAACGTGCTAGGATCAGGAACCGCGACCATATCAGATTCGTCTGTACGAGCAAACCCTTCGATTGCAGACCCATCAAACCCAATACCGGTCTCAAGAGCTTCCTCAAGTTGGGCAGGGCTAATAGCAAAACCTTTGAGATTGCCAAGTATATCCGTGAACCAAAGCCGAATAAATTTGACTCCTTGTTCTTTTACCGTCTGGATTACGAACTCCTTAGCCGATTTATCCGACCGCAATTCCATGATAAATACCTTTCAAACCAACAAATAGATGGATTTTTCTTTGCTATATGTGTAAATTTTTATATGCTCGATCATACTTCTACATACCTAATACGCAATATTTTTATCGCACTAGAGAATGTTTTAGAAGGTTAGCTTAACCGTCAAAGTATAAGAAATACTCATAAGAATGAGGCCTCAGTCTTATTTGGTCGGCTTCTTCTGACCTTTTATATTCTATCCAAGTATCAATTACATCTTTTGTAAAAACATCTCCTTCAAGCAAGAAATCATGGTCTTCTTCAAGTGCGTCAAGAGCTTCTTCCAAACTCCCTGGAACCTGTGGGATCGCCGATAGTTCTTCATCAGTTAGATCGTAAATATCTTGATCGAGAGCATCTCCTGGGTCAATCTTGTTACGAATTCCATCGAGCCCAGCCATCAGCATCGCCGAAAAGGCTAAATATGTATTGGCCATCGGGTCCGGGGCTCTAAACTCCACCCGCTTCGTCGCAGGTATACCTTGCTCATACATTGGTATTCGAAACGCTGCACTACGATTCCTCCGGGAGTACGCAAGGCTAGTTGGAGCTTCAAAGCCCGGTACTAACCTTTTATACGAATTGGTGGTCGGAGCGGCAAATGCCAATACTGCCCTTGCATGCTTGAGCAATCCTCCTATGTAATGGAACATGGTTTCACTACCTTCAGCATATCCATCTTTATCATAAAAAAGTGGTGTGTCGTCGTCCCATAAAGATTGGTGGGTATGCATCCCAGTCCCATTATCATCAAACAAGGGTTTAGGCATAAAAGTAGCGACTTTACCGTTCGCGCGGGCGACATTTTTAACAATATATTTGTACACTTGGACAGCATCTGCCTGTTTAACTAAACTACCATAGTGTAATCCTATTTCATTTTGACCTGCAGTCGCCACTTCATGATGATGTTTATCAATGTGAAGCCCAGCCTCCATCATTTTCAAAATAATTTCTGTTCTAAGATTCTGCATAGAGTCAACTGGTGGTAACGGAAAATAACCTTCTTTATGTCTGGGTCTGTGCGCCAGGTTTGGTAGTCCATCATCTCGACCAGAATTCCAAATACCTTCCTCCGAATCGATGAAATGGTACCCTGCATTGGACTGATAATCAAATCGTGCACTATCGAAAATGAAAAATTCTACCTCAGGGCCCCAATAGCTTACCGTCGCAATACCTGAGTTCTTTAGATGCTCTTCTGCTTTGCGAGCCACGTATCGAGGATCACGACTGTACGGCCCACCGGTTATTGGGTCCCTAATATCACACATGAGCGCAAGAGTTGGATGTTCCAAAACAGGGTCCACAAAAGCAGTTTCAGGATCGGGAACGATCAACATATCACTTTCGTTTATTGCTTGAAAGCCTCTTATGCTAGACCCATCAAACCCAGTACCTAGTTCAAATATTGATTGCGTCAGTTCTCCAGCAGGTATAGAGAAATGTTGGACTGTGCCGATAAGGTCTATAAATCTGAGATCAACTATCAAAATTCCGTTTGCGCTTACGTAGTCAATAACTTCTTGACCAGTATGCAATTTTCCCAATATATTATTTTCGTTGGTCATATTAATCCCCCCAAATATTGACTAATCATACTATTTATACATTACAAATATGTTACAAATTCGTATATCTATTAATCTTTCTCATTCATCCTATCTGTTACTCTATATTTTACTAACTGATCATTCTGCTGGTTAGAAGATCTAATACGATACCCCACATTGCGAACTGTTTCAACAAAAGTGTGTGTGGAATCCTCTACTTTACTCCTAAGGCGTCTTACATGAACGTCAACAGTACGAGTACCACCAAAATAGTTATACCCCCAAACTTGATCTAAGAGTGCATCTCTTGTAAACACTCTGTTTGGCTCAGATGCCAAGAGTTTTAGTAATTCATATTCTTTATATGTTAGAGTGACCTGCCTTGAACCAACCCACACTTCATATCGTGCCGTATCAATGATCAAATCTTCCACTTTGATGATATGCGAGTTCTCTCCTAATAAACTGTACTTATGCCCCAAGATATTTATGCGGGTTATCAGCTCATCGTAGTCGATCGGACTAAGGACAAAATCATCCAAACCAAAGTCTTGATTCACATTAATCAATTCTCTTTTTGAAATCACGCCAATTACACCAAGTAATCTTCCATTTTTTGACTCGGTTATAATTTCCTTTACAAAAGACGGTCGGGCAATTGGGCCTGTCATATCCAATAACAAAATTTGAGAGCCAGTATCCTCGAAAATTTTCCCAGCATCATTACCGGAGGATTCAGAGCAAGCGATGCCCGCTTCTTCCAAATAAGAAGCTACATCATCAAATATTAGATCGCCTTTTGTCGTAACCACTTTGACATTCATAATAGTTCCACGAAAACAATCTCCCTACGGTAATCTCCACCTATGGATATTATATCAATTATAATCAAACACGTCTTTTATACATATAAATAAATTTTAAAAAACTCTGTAGCGCAACAATTACTGTTACCATTTCTAAACATGTAGCAACGGCAATCATTATCAATACGTGCATAAAAAATTCGCTAGGGAATAACTGGATCATCCGACTAGATTCAGTCCCCATCCACAAATCATTAGAAAACGATAGAACATGGAACCAATAGAACAAATAGTTAAATCCACCAAATAGGGAAACAACAGTAACTGACCCAAATATACCTAGGGTAGTAATCGCTGAAAGTTTGAAACAACGTAAGATTGATCTAGCATATGTATTGGCTCCTTTTATAGTAAAATAACTAAAAGCAGTAATAGTAAATAACAAAACTGATCCACAAACCCAAGCTACTGTTTTAATTCCCAGTAACATGCTACGAACATCCTTAAAATGTGTCTGCTCTTGCTTAGAGAATAGGTATTCTATGTGGCCATTCTTATCTACAAGAATACTTGATATCTCTGTAGAATAATTAAAATATTTAATCATTTCCCGCGCTGAATTAAAGAGCTCTTGTCTATCAATACCACTTTTTTCAGTAACCCCAAAATTATCAACTGAATACATATAAACACTCTCACTACCAAAAGCCCAGTTGACATTAAGTCCAATAAAAAACAGAGGTAAGCAAACAGCCAACGAAACCCAGCACAAGATCCAAAATATTTGCTTAATAGATGACTCCAACATATCGATTACCAAACCGTACTATATAAAATAATTCGCTTTCTAGATAACTTTAGTTAAAAAGGTACCTAGC
>JAPYRO010000045.1 GCA_029941095.1 Dehalococcoidia bacterium | reverse complement strand
AGTCTGATAGGGCACGATTAAATAATGATAATGTTTTAATTCGATTCAAAACTACGCCAGTCATGTCTACATATTTGTTAGCTTTTATTGTGGGTGAAATGAAGAGTATTGAGGCGAACGGAGACAATGATACTTTGGTGAGAGTTTGGACGACCTCAGGGCAAGAACAGAGAGGCCAGTTCGCATTGGATACGGCGGTGCGCCTTTTGGAGTATTACAACCAATATTTTGGTATAAAGTACCCACTAGAAAAACTAGATCACATAGCTATACCTGATTTTGCTGCTGGTGCTATGGAGAACTGGGGTGCAGTTACCTACAGGGAAGTTGCGCTTCTGTTTGATGAGTCCAGTTCTTCTCCGGGAACCCGCCAAAGAATCGTGGAGATCATAGCTCATGAGATGGCGCACATGTGGTTTGGTGACTTAGTTACAATGGCCTGGTGGAATGATTTATGGTTAAACGAGAGCTTCGCTTCATGGATGGCTACTAAGGCCACAGACACTTTGTATCCCGAATGGCAAGTTTGGACACAGTTCATCTCCGAGGATGTTTCTCCAGGTATGAGTTTAGATGGTTTAGAAAACAGCCATCCTATTGAATCTGAAGTTCATAATCCCGATGAAGTTAGCCAACTTTTTGATGCTATTAGCTATAGTAAAGGAGCTTCAATAATCCGCATGCTGGAAGAGTTCTTGAGTGCAGGTACCTTTCAAACTGGATTGAGAGATTATTTGAACACTAACGCTTATTCTAATGCGGAGGGAAGAGATCTTTGGTCGGCGATGAAAGTGGCTTCAGGTACTGATGTACCTGCGATGATGGATACGTGGATTAAGCAGGTCGGCTACCCTGTTGTAGAAGTATCTGAAGGACAGCCGACAGGAGGAAATTTACAGATTGAGTTGACTCAGAAAAGGTTTCTATATTCAGGGCCAAACCAAGATGAAACTCTCTGGCATGTACCTATCACTACCATGTCTTCTGTGGAGGGCAGTATAACTGCTGAGTTAATGACTAAGAGAACAATGAATGTCACTTCTCCACAAGATTCTCACTGGGTAAAAATTAACTCTGGAACAACTGGATTCTATAGAGTTAAGTATAGTAAAAGTGCACTAGATGCTCTTTCGAGTGCTGTGAATTCAATGGAGTTGGGCCCGTCTGATCGCTTGGGTTTATTAGAAGACACCTTTGCTTTGGTGCGGGCTAGGTTTACTGGTGCTAGCGATTATTTATCTTTATTAACATCTTATAAAGGAGACCAGGATTACAGCGTTTGGGCTGCTATTGCTGGGCAGCTTTCTTCATTGGAGCGTTTGGTATATAACCAACCCTTCAAAAAAGAATTTTATGCATCTAACCAGGTACTATTTAGACAAGTTGTCGATAGTGTTGGCTGGGAGAGTGGCGTAGATGAAACACACTTAATTTCTTTGCTGAGAAGCGTTGTCCTAAATCAAAGTGGTCATTTCGGTAATTCCAGTGTTTTGGATGAAGCGAATAAACGATTTAAAAAGTTTTTAATTGATGATTCTTCAATTACCCCCGACTTAAGAGGAGTTATATATGCATTAGCCGCTGAATCTGGAGATGAAGCCACATTCGAACAGCTTTTGCAATTGGCAGAAAAGTTTGATTTACAGGAAGAAAAAGTCAGAATTCATGGGGCTTTAACAAGATTCCAGCAGCCAAACTTAATTACTCGTGCTCTGGAACTCTCTCTAGATCAGGATGTTATTCGGATTCAAGACACCCCAAGAATTATAATGGGGATGGCAGCAAACCCAAGTGCTTTAAGAATCACGTGGGAATTTATGAAAGATAACTGGAAAGAATTTGATAGACGCTATGGCGGAGGTGGGTTTGCAGTTATGCGGTTAGTTTCAATAACAGGAGCTTTTAACACAATTGAGGATCTACACGACGTTAAAGCATTTTTTGATGCCAATCCAGTTCCGGCGGCTACTCGGACAGTGGAGCAGTCCTTAGAAAGGATAAATCTTAATAACAAATGGCTAGACCTTAATGTTCCAACATTATCTGATTGGTTTAGTTAATCAATATATTCTAGCTAAATTACTGTGGTATAAATACTATGCTTTATATAGGTTGAGGCGCCCTTTTTCAAGGTTTGTTCCGAATTTTTTTGCCAATAACTCCATCATATTGAAGTCATCTTCACCTACAAAAGTTATAGCGGTTCCTAGGTTTCCGATTCTACCAGTACGTCCGATTCTATGAACATATTCTTCTATATTCCCAGGCATATTATAATTGATTACGTAAGAGATTTGAGGAATATCCAGCCCTCTCGCGGCTAAATTTGTTGCGACTAAGATCTTTGGAGTTCCAGCTCGGTAGCCTCTAATTACTTTTTCTCGCAGACTCTGGCTCATTCCTCCATGTATTGATTGGGCATCAAATTGAGAATCCCGTAACCTTTTTGTAAGTCTGTCGACTCCTATTTGGGTCCTACAGAAAATCAAAGATTTATTTTGTTTGGAACTCTGGGATAAAAGTTCGTTTAATCCCTTAAATTTATCTTGGTCTGCTACTTCGTAGTACATTTGTTTAATTGTATTTGATGCCTCAATTTCTTCTCCCACTTGTATCCATGATGGATCACGTAAGAAACGACTGATTAACCGTTTGATTGTTTTAGGAATCGTGGCTGAAAATAGAGCTGTTTGCCGTGATCTGGGCGTAAGGCCAATAATTTTTATCATATCGTCAGCAAATCCTATATCTAGCATTTGGTCGGCTTCATCTAGTATTGCAAAACGTATATTATTTAGTTTGATGGTAGACCTGCGGATGTGATCGAGTATCCGCCCGGGAGTGCCAACTATAATATGCGGAGTGTTTCGTAGATCCGTTATTTGTTTATTGATCGATTGCCCGCCATATAGAGCCATAGTTCTTATTGGAAGAAAGGTACTCAATCGTTGTATTTCTATACTTACCTGGTTCGCTAATTCTCTAGTAGGGACTAAAATAATCCCTTGTGTTAGGTTTTTGGATGGGTCTATACTTTCAACTAGAGGGATTCCAAAAGCAGTTGTTTTTCCAGTGCCGGTTTGAGCTTTTCCTACTACATCGTGGCCTTTTGATAATACGGGAATCGACAATGATTGGATTTCTGTTGGGTCGTTATATCCCATTTCATCTAGCGCTCTAGATATAGATTCAGAAATCTCAATTTTGCCAAACAAGGATCCTGTTTTCACTGAAGACTTTACTTGCCGGACGCGGCTTCTATTTTTTTTGGTTGTTGTCATTCGTTTTTGGAGTTGCATAACGGAATCTTTAATTTAACGAGAGTGAAAATCTGATGAAACGGGTGGTTAAATCATTTGTTTTCGCGAATTCTTCGCTAGTTTTGAGATATAAATTCTCCTTGGTTGAATGTGGTAATGAAGCTATCAGGCAGATTCATCTTTGTCTTTGTCGGGTACCTTAGTTTTCTCTTCCTCTGTTTTAATTTTAGCCTCAGCTTGACTGCCCCCTTTTTCCGCGGTTCTTCTTTGCCAGGTTGTTGTCCTGGTGTCAGTCATAGCAGGAACGGCCTGCTCTAAGCTACATTTTTTGCAGGTTTGTCTACCAGATACCACTAACCAGTGATGGGGCGGGCATTCTTTAACCATATCAGCGGTTGGCGGAACAATAGCCAAGGGTTTAGATGATTTCCTCCGAGGACTCGTCATCAATGATCCTTTCTAAAAACCTAAGGTAAAATCCCAATTTGCCAATTGCTAAATCTTTATTGACCGCAGCTATTATTTTAATAGTAAACTGGTCGCGTTAAAGAGAGTTTCTAAGCTCTTTGGGCCCGGTAGCAGTCTGAGCAGTACACTGGTCGATCGCCACGAGGATTGAATGGTACCTCAGTGTCTTTACCGCACTCGGCACAAACAACTGAAAACATTTGCCTCTCTCTTTTTGCGCCGCCGAAACCACCACCACCACCGCCACCAGATGAGTAAGCTCCACCACCGGTGTACCCACCGTCTCTGGATCGTTTTCTGGCTGTCCTACAAGAGGGACATCTGGTGGGTTCGTTTGTGAAACCCTTTTGTTGGTAAAAATCCTGCTCGCCGGCTGTGAAAGTAAATTCCTCCGAACAATCACGGCAGGTCAACGTTTTATCCATAGTCATTGTGACTAGACTCCTTCATATAATAAAAATAATTTTTTTCCTGAATGGTCAGAGCTAGGAGGAGGGAGCAGAGCCAACTAATAATTAATTTAAAACCAAAAATCCAGTTATACTTGATATCCGTCCGATCTTGCGGGCCGCCCTTCAGGCCATTGGACGTATTATATCAGAAAAATTTTTTTCGTGTTATGCGGGCGCAACTGGTTATTTTGTAGAATAGCAAGAGATAAAAATTCATTAGAGATTTGTAATATGAATCGCTATGAATAGTACCGAAACCATTGTAAATATAATTAAAGCCAGCAGGAATACTAAGAGGTTTGTTGATCGTCACGTTTCTGATAATGAGATTCGTGTGCTTCTAGATTCAGTTGTATGGGCTGCTAACCATAGAAATACGGAACCAAGGAGGTTTTTATGATTCGAAAAAGCTCTCCTTTAAGAGTCGAAATTGTTAAAGAACTAATGGATATCCAAGAGGAAGCAAGCGGAAATCACCTATCAAATATACAGAAGAAGCGAATAAATGATGAAATGTCAGGTTATCCACTAGTTGAATAAAATTAGAGCCTTTTCTGGGCTTCAAATCGATCGTTAGTGGTATAATCGCTTTGTATAGATATATTTAGTTTTGCTGCGCTTACTGGTAATTATATTGTATATTGAACGTAGATTTTAAACTAAAATAGAACAACTTAAAACAAATCGAGGGGAGCCCTGAAATGGATTTTCGATTTTCACCCGCAGACGAAACTTTAAGACGAGATGCTATCGAGTTTACCCAAAAAGAGTGGGATCATAAGGGATACGGTGACGGCGAAGGTATTTATTACGGCCTTTCATGGGATCATGAAGATGAAAAACTAGAATCCTTAATTAATGATTTTGAAAAAAAGCTTGTTGGTAAGGGTTGGTGGACAATGCACTGGCCGGAAGAGTTTGGTGGGAAAGCGGCTAGTATTGAAACCCAAATGGCATATCGAGAAGGAATGGTCTATGCAGGTGCTCCAGCAAGTTTGGGTGGAGGCCTTGTTGCACCGGTTTTGATGGTAGCTGGACAACAATGGCAAAAAGACTATTTTCTTCCTAAAATGGCCACGGCTGAAATGAGTTACGTTTCTCAAGGTTTTAGCGAACCTGACTCTGGATCTGATCTGGCAAGTTTAAAGACCAGAGCTGTAAAAGAGGGCGATAATTATGTAATAAATGGCCAAAAGATCTGGAGTACCTATCGGGCGGATTGGATGCATATTCTAACTCGCACAGACACAGATGCTCCAAAGCATAGAGGCATAACTTATCTATTAATGCCGTTAAAAGATGAAAAAGGTGATTATTTGCCGGGTATAACCGTAAACGCCATACCTGATGCTCTTGGAAGACATAGATGGGATGAGATTTTTCTGGAAAATGTTAAAGTTCCGGCAAATAATATTATTGGAGAAGAGAACCGTGGTTGGTATGCTGCGATGACTACCCTAAGTTTTGAGCGATCTAACATAGAGGGGCCAGCGATGCTGTTACGGATTCTAGAGCAGTTTATTGATTACTGTAACGAAGTTGGCAATTTTGGGGAACAACCTTTAGGCAATCCAGTTGTACGAAATCAATTGGCGAATTTACGTTTAGAAATTGAGACTATGAGAACATTGTCTTACAGAGTTGGCTGGATGCAAAGTAAAGGTGATATCCCTGTAAAAGAAGCCTCAATGACAAAATTTTGGGGAGATACAATCACCCAGAAAGTTTATTTATATTTATCTCAAATATTGCGAGAATACGGTAACTTGTTACCTAATAACAAACTTAAGGTTCAATTGCCTGTTAACGGATTTTTGAACTCCAATGCATTTCTTAGTAGAACAATTAGTGTTGCGGGAGGTACCACAGAGGTACAAAAGAACATCATTGCTCAGAGAGGCTTGGGGTTACCTAGATAACATGGTGACACCTACCGAGGAAAACATATTATTAGTTAATGCTTGTATTACTACAAAGATATTTTGCAGACCTAATTGTCCTCCCGGTCGTAGGACTAAAGAATCAAACAGAGTATATTTTCCTAATATAAAAGAAGCTAAGCGTTCGGGCTACCGTGCATGTAAGGTATGTAAGCCTGACATCGGAATTTTTAGCCGGTACGGAAGTGAATAATTAATCTATGAATTCGGCTATCAAAAATTCAGCTAAGCTATTTAGATCATCGAACCCGAATAGCTTGGAATTGGTTGGTAATACTGAATCAGATACCGTAGCTACTCTGTTTAGTATTTGATCGCTGGGAATTAAGTTAACCTCTTCTCTTAGTATTTCAACTGTTGGGTAGTTGTCTTGGGATATTCCTTCTGTTAAGACCACATCATATTCTCTGTAAAGCTCTAAAAAATCCCTTATTTGTATAGGGGTTTTCACTGGGCGATATTCTGCGATTTCTTCAGGCGTAACCATAGCAGTTATTTCTGCACCAGCTTTCTTGAGACGCCAAGAATTTTTGCCAGGAGTGTCTAACTCGTGGGCATGTGTGGAATATTTAACTGCCACCACTGTGTATCCTCTATCGATGATTCTTGGAATTAGCGTTTCTAAAACGGTAGTTTTCCCTACGTGACGAACGCCTGCTATACAAATTAATTTAGTCAAAGCCATCCCCCCTATTCTGGATTAAATGTCATCTAATTGCACCGGCATGTCTAGATTTGGATAAGAACCAAGTAATTGTTTCCAAGATTTCTCAGCAATCAGTTGCGCCTGACTAATTATATAGTTTTCATCGATATTCAGTATTTTGTTATCATGCATGATTAAATTCCCTTGCACCATAACGGACTCAATATCACTGGACACACCGTTATTTATAAAATTGGAAACGACTCTCAGATTTGGAGTCAAGTGAGGTTTTTTAAAGTTAACTGCAATTAGATCTGCCTTTTTACCGACATATAGTGAACCTAACGTGTCTAAACTGTTTGTTATTTTTGCTCCTCCTGTTGTGGCCCAACCAAGAACATCGTTGGGTGTTGGATTGGTTTCATTATTCTTCCTAACTCTTTCTGCGAAGTATCCAGTTCTAGCCGCTTCTAACATATCCTCAGCCATATTGTCCGTACCAATACCGATATTACAACCTGATTGAATCAGCTCCGTTATAGGCGCTGCGGCACCTCTTCTGGCTGCAATTGCAGGATTATTGGATATCCCGACTGAAAAGTTCCCAAGGAGATTTATCTCTTGCTGATCGACGTAACGACAATGAGCAGCGATTAGAGCAGGTCCTAAAAAACCATGGGCATCTAAGTACTCAGTTGGTTTAAGGTTCCAAGCATTTTTAATGCCGTTAATTTCTTGATGGCTCTGTGATAAATGTATTGTATAAAATGTTTGTCTGTCTTCTGCTAATTCTCGAGATTTTTGTAACATTGATGGGGAGCAACTATCCGCGGTTGCCGGAGAGAAAATGACTTTGATTCGATCTCGGTGTTTCCCATCCCATGATTCGAATAAATTTACCGCTCTTGCGTAGGCCTGGTCCGCTAGATTTTCTGAGAAGTCTTCTTTAGACTTCAGCTCATTACCTGCTTTTATTACGTTGTATGTTAAATCTGTCATCATTTCTCCAAGGAAGAAACGAGCACCGGTATCCGATATTGCGGAAGCATATTTTTCAACATCTCTACCAAGTTCAACGAATGTTGTTGTCCCGCTTCTTATTCCTTCCAATACACCCAATGTTGCCATTATTTGTGTTTCTTCATCAGAAAGGTAGGAATTTGCGGTTCTAGGGTAGGGTAACATCGGTGGAAAAGCTAAGTCTTCTAGTATTCCTCGCCCCAAAGTTGCAGTTAAATGTGTGTGGCAATTAATAAATCCTGGCATTACTATTTTGCCATCCATATGCAAGATATTGAAATCTTTTTTTCGGTCTGAAAATTCCGTTGAATTGCCTATCTCTTCAATAATACCGTCTTCATTTATTAGAATACTGGACTGGTGTCGTATTTCGTTTTTGTCGAAATTTTGGACTACCGTGGTGTCATCAATCAATGTTTTCATTTATTTGCTCCTAAAAGATTATTGGATAGTACTTTATTAAATAGTGCTTGGTACAAGGGGATTATTCTTTCTACATCTTTTCAGGGATAGTCATCCCCATTAAATTTAAAGCATTTCTTAATACAACCTGAGTAGCTTTAATTAAATCTATTCTGGCTAAACTAAGGTCTTTTTCAATTCCAAGCACCCGGTGCTTTGCATAGAATTCGTGAAAATCGGATGCTAACGATAACGTGTAGTGCGTTAAATGGTGTGGTTCTAAAGTCTTTGCCGA
>JAPYRO010000044.1 GCA_029941095.1 Dehalococcoidia bacterium | reverse complement strand
GGGTTACTATAACCCCTTTTTACAGTATGGTATCGAAGACCTAGCAAAATCTTGTAAATCAGCTGGCGTTGATGGTTTAATCGTACCTGACCTACCTCCAGAGGAATCCAGTGAATTAGAGAACACCTTAAGCGCGCACGGCCTGGATCTAATTTATTTATTGGCTCCGACAAGTGATTCAGATCGAATTGCTCAGGTCATAAAACATACTAAATCTTTTATTTATTGTGTTAGTGTTGCCGGTGTCACCGGGGCCCGATCCACGCTAGATGCGCAAGGCATAGAGTTAGTCCAAAAAGTTAAACAGGCAACTGAAATGCCAGTAGCATTAGGTTTTGGAATCTCTACTCCTCTACATGTTAGAGAGGCTTCGGTAGTGGCAGATGCAGTTATTATAGGTAGCGCTTTTGTAGATAAAATCAACAACAATCTAGAAGGAGATCTAGCTGGAGCTATCAAGGCGTACGTTTCTGATTTAAGAGAAGCGCTGTAAGGTTCTTATTAATAGTTTCTAATTCTGAGATTGTGAGGGTGGGCACATATGACACAGTTGAGAGGGATCCGAGGAGCCACGACTGTCGAGAATGACATTCGGGAAGAAATATTAGACTCTACGGAAGATCTATTGAAACAACTAATCAGCAAGAATGAGTTGTCTTTCGATGACGTCGCAACAGCTATTTTTACTGTTACACCAGATATAGTAGCTGCTTTTCCAGCTGAAGCGGCCAGAGTTCGTTTAGGATGGGCTGATGGTGCGTTTATATCTGCTGTGGAAAGCCCCGTGCAAGGGGCACCCACAAAATGTATCAGAGTGCTATTACTAGTAAATACACAGAAAACGACAAGCGATATGCAGCATGTTTATCTGAAACGAGCATCGGAACTCAGAAAACGTGGTTTAGATGAAAAATAATTCGCAGGAGATAGTGAATCAGTGTCTTTAGCAGCGCTACAAGAAATTCAAGACTTAAAAGTTTCTGGAGGTACAATCCTCACTATCGGAACTTTTGATGGTGTTCATAGAGGTCATCAAGCAATCATCGCAGCTGTAATCGATAAGGCTAAGGAAGAAGGACTCCTTTCGGGATGTATCACGTTTAAAGATAGCCCTAGACGGACATTAAGGCCTGAAATCCCCTTTTATTATTTAATGACATTACAGGAAAGAATCGGAGTTCTTACGGATTTAGGGTTAGACGTGGTTTTACCACTCACTTTCGATACAGATCTTGCCTCGGTAGATGCTGAACTTTTTGTAAAATACCTGGTTGATAACTTAAATCTTAAACATCTTATAGTTGGCCCTGATTTTGCGCTGGGTCACAAGCGAAGAGGGACGATTGATGTTTTAAAAATAATTGGGCAAGATAAAGGTTTCACAGTGGAATCCATTAATTCTACTGATGTTTTTAATGATCGAGTGAGCAGTACTCGATTGAGGGGATTATTAACCGAAAAAGGTGACGTCAAATTAGCAAATGAGCTTCTGGGGCGTCCGTATTCTATTGAATCTGTAGTTAAAAAAGGCCACGAAAGAGGTCAAACTATTGGTTATAGAACCGCTAACTTAGATGTTCCAAACGATCGAATCATCCCTTTAGATGGAGTGTATGTCACGTCCACAATTTTAGGAGAAAATATTTATCCGTCTGTTACAAATATAGGTGATAATCCCACTTTTGGAGATGAAGTGACATCAATTGAGACATATATTTTGGATTTTGATCAAATGATCTACGGTGAGACAATAAGAGTAGAGTTCTTGGATAGAGTTCGGGGCGAGGTTAAATTTGAAAATGTCAGTAAACTCAGGGAACAGATCGCAGCAGACGTTGAGATAACTAGAGAATATTATTCTAAACAATGAGAGAGTAAATCCCTTTATTGCAGGTAGCCTCAGGTCATGCTACTGACATATAATTAAACTGATGCTATTGGACTGATCGCCTTGTATAGTAATTATTGATCGATTAGGAGCTTAATTTAGTGAACTTACGGACACCAGGACCTACTCCCATTCCAAACGATATTATGGAAACCATGATGAATCCTATGATTGATCATCGCGGACCGGAATTCGCGAGTATGCTACCAAGGATAACGGATAACCTAAAAACATTGTTTTTGACCGACAATGAAGTTTTAGTTCTTACTGCATCTGGTTCAGGAGGCCTTGAAGCCGCGATTGTTAACCTTCTTTCACCTGGAGAGAAAGTTTTGGCCGTTTCTATTGGCTCTTTTGGAGATAGATTTGGAAGAATAGCGGAAGTTTATGGAGCAGAAGTCATTTGGCTTAGGAAAGAATGGGGCCTTCCAGTGTTAGCTGATGAAGTTGGTTCGTATATAGATCAAAATCCAGAGATCACATCAGTTCTCATAACACATAATGAAACCTCAACAGGTGTTACTAACCCACTTCAGGAAATTGCAAAAGAGGTCAAAAATAGGAATAAATTGCTTATAGTGGATGCTGTGAGTAGTCTTGGAGCCCTACCCTGTCCGGTAGATGATTGGGATTTAGATGTTGTTGTCACTGGATCACAGAAAGGATGGATGGTTCCTCCCGGATTAACTATGATTAGCATGAGTGAAAGAGCGTGGCGGGCGAATGCGACGGCGAAGATGCCCGTGGCCTATTTTGATCTAGCCAGAGCGAGTGAAGCTGCAAAGAGAGGACAGACTCCTTGGACTCCCGCCCTACCATTGTTTTATGCTCTAAATAAGGCATTAGAATTAATGATTGATGAAGGACTCGAAAGTATCCATGCTAGGCACCAGAGAGTTGCAGATAAGGTTCGAACAGAAGTTATGGCAGCGGGACTTTCCTTATTTCCTAAAGATGAGCTTTATTGTTCGAATACCGTTACCGCTGTGAACGCGTTGGATAATATGGATATAGCAGAATTCAGATCTGAAATTAGATCGGCAGGAGTAATTTTTGCTGGAGGTCAAGGTAAATTGTCGGGTTCAATATTTCGTATAGGCCATCTGGGTTATATTCCTGACTCGGAGATAGATGAAGCCCTTCAAGTGTTAAGAAAATTTTTTAAATAAGAGTCAAGAGTGAACCAGAGGTAATGCATGCGAGTGTTAGTAGCAGATAGAATCGCTCAATCGGGTATCGAACTTTTCAAGTCGCATTCGGTTGAAGTTGATGAAAAAACAGGTCTTACTCAACAAGAATTAATAGAAATAATAGGCGGTTATGACGGACTGGTTGTTAGAAGTGATACACAAGTCACTAAAGAAATACTTAATACTGGAATAAATTTGCAGGTAGTTGGGCGTGCTGGTGTTGGTGTAGATAATATTGACATCAAAGCGGCTACCGAAAAAGGCATCGTAGTTGTGAATGCGCCCTCTTCAAATACCGTAGCGGCAGCGGAGCATACAATCGCATTGATTTTGTCCTTAGTTCGTCACATACCGCAAGCGCATTCTTCCATGATATCTGGACGATGGGAGCGTAAAAATTTTATGGGGACCGAGCTTCGTGGTAAAACTTTAGGGTTGGTCGGTTTAGGCCGTATTGGTAGTGAAGTTGCAAGAAAAACTGGCCCATTTGATGTAAATTTAATTGCCTACGACCCTTTTATATCTGTAGATTATGCGGCTAATATCGGAGTCCAATTAGTCGATTTTGAATATTTGATTAGGACTGCCGATATTATCTCCCTCCACACTCCTCTGGCTAAAGATTCAAAATTTTTGATTGGAAAAGAACAAATATCCAATATGAAAAATACAGCCCTTTTGATAAATTGCGCACGGGGAGGCCTAATAGATGAGGATGCCTTATTAGATGCTTTGCATAATGGTGGCATTACGGGTGCAGCACTAGATGTATACTCAGAAGAACCTCTTGATAAATCCGAAACTTATGACCATCCTAGATTAGTGTTAACGCCGCATCTAGGAGCATCAACTTCCGAAGCCCAAGACGGCGTAGCGAAAGAGGTTGTCGAGCAAATGCTTGATGTAATGGAAGGACGAACTCCTTCTTATGCCGTTAATGCGCCGTTAGCTCCTGCTGAAACAACCAAAGAGATTAATCCTTTCATACCTGTTTGCATATCTGTGGGCCAACTTATTTCTCAGTTACTCGATGGCCAACCAGAGTCTCTTGAAATAGTTTTCCACGGGGATATCGCAAAATATGATACTTTGGTATTAAGGGCAAGCGCTATCAGTGGTTTCATGGAAAGAAGCTCCGAAGAAAGGGTAAGTTTTGTAAATGCTACCATGACTGCTCAAAGGAGAGGGATACAGATTACTGAACGCAAAAATGAAAATCTAGAAGAGTTTTATGGGAATTTGATAACCATAGATGCTAAGTCTACTAAGGGGTCTTCCCATATCTCCGGTGCACTCATTAATGGCGAAGTCCACATTGTAAAATTAGATGGTCATAGAGTGGATATTATCCCGTCGGGGAAACCTTGGATTATGATTGATCACACAGATCGTCCGGGTATGATTGGCCATATAGGAACCGTTACAGGAGTAAATGATATTAATATTGCTTCCATGCAAGTGAGTAGAGAGAATGCTCGAGGTCCGGCATTGACCGTTTTAGGACTTGATGAAGAGGTGGCCCAGGAGCAACTAGAAGCGATTGAAAGTATTGATGATGTTAATCGTGTTCGAGTTGCTCATATATAGTAGGCAGATTGTATGTAGTAATTTATATTGAGCGTCAGTTGATTTTGAAAGGGTTTTATAATCTTGTCCTCCGATCGAGAAAATATCCAAGAAACTTTGCAGAAATTACGCGATCTAATTCGCTTCCATGAGTTTCTTTATTACGTAGAAGATAAACCAGAAATTTCTGATGCTGAGTATGATGCGATAATGGCCCAACTGAAAAATATAGAATCCAATTTCTCGTGGGCTATCACCAATGATTCACCAACCCAGAGAGTTGGAGGCAAAAGATCCGAACGCTTTCCTCCTTTTACCCACCAAGTACCTCTACTTAGCCTATCGAACGTATTTACTAGTAGTGAATTAGTAAATTGGCAGGGTCGAGTTGAAAAATTGGCGGGAACGAATTCTGTAAATTACTATTGCGAACTAAAATATGATGGCGTTGCAGTTGCTCTTACTTATCAAGATGGGGTTCTGGTTAGCGGCGCTACTAGAGGTGACGGTGTTCAGGGAGAGGATATTACGTCCAATTTAAGAACTATAAAAAGCATACCACTAAAACTTGTTGGAGATTCTTTTCCAAGTAGGTTCGATGTCAGAGGAGAAGTTATTTTCCCTAAAGATAAATTCCAAGCGTTAAATGAGCAAAGAATCGTGAATGGAGAACAACCTTACGCAAATCCTAGGAATACTGCTGCTGGAAGCCTAAGGCAGCTAGATCCAGCAGTAGTCGCCTCAAGACCCCTGGATATATTTATATATGGAGTTGGTGCATATCAAGGGGAAATTCCTGGTACACAGGAAAAAGTCTTGGAATGGTTGAGTACGCTTGGATTCAAAGTTAATCCTAACAATAAATTAGCGAACAACTTGGATCAAGTTGAGAAATATTTTAATGAATGGGTTGACGTGCATCAACAACTTAATTACGCCTGTGATGGGGTGGTAGTTAAGGTAAATAATATTGAATTGAGGGATATAATAGGTTCCCTAGGCCGCGAACCGCGTTGGGCTACCGCGTATAAATTCCCTTCCCAAACAGCTGTTACTAGATTAATCGATATAGGTGTTAATGTTGGACGAACGGGGGTCTTGACACCATATGCGCAATTAGAGCCGGTTAATCTTACTGGCGTAACAATAAAATCTGCGACTCTTCACAATGAAGATTATATTACAGATAATGATATAAGGATTGGTGATCTTGTTTCCATAACAAGAGCAGGTGATGTTATACCAAGAGTAGTCGGGCCGATCGTAGAAGTGCGAACCGGCAAAGAAGTACCGTTTAAAATGCCCGATAACTGTCCTTCTTGCGATAATCCGATTGTCAGAAATAATAACGAGTCTGCACACAGATGCTCAAATGCAAGCTGCCCATCAATGGGTAATCACTTATTGCGCCACTTTGTATCACGGGCAGCAATGGATATAGATGGTCTGGGTGAAAATCTTATAGCACAATTCACAAAAGAAGGCCTTGTCGAAAATATCGCTGATTTTTATAGTTTGACACTAGAGAAACTTTTATCCCTAGAACGGATGCAACAAAAATCTGCAAACAATATATTGAATTCTATAAATCGCTCTCGAGAACGTCCTTTTGAAGCTGTTTTGTATTCATTAGGAATTCGCCACGTTGGGTTAGAAACCGCTAGAGTCTTAGCCAGTAAATTTAATAGTTTTGATATGCTTCGTGCTGCAACTTTAGAATTACTTTTAGAAGTTCCTGGAGTAGGGGAAGTAATTGCAAAAGCAATATTAGATTGGTTTGCTGAAGACGATAATCTCGAAATTTTGAACAGATTACAGTTAAGTGGTTTGACCTTAAGTAAACTGCCTATTGATCCTATTAGGGAGCAATTAAAAGGTAATAAATTTGCAATAACAGGATCAATAGAGTCTATGAACAGAGCTGAATTAGAGGATAGGATACGTAACCTAGGTGGAGTCATTGCAAAAAATGTAACTAGCTCCGTCGACTATTTAATTCAGGGCGACAAACCGGGAAGTAAACTATCTAAAGCTGAAGAACTTTCTATTACAGTAATCACAGAAGAACAAATTATAGAGATGTTAAGTGACTCGAGATGAGACTAGAACTTTGTAAAATTATCAATGATTGATTAGGAGCGAAATAATTAATATTGTTGGCTTAAGAAATCCAGGGGATAAATACACCGAATCCAGGCACAATGCTGGCGCTATGGTAGTTAGTAAGTTAAGCACCCGATTTAACATACCGATAAATGTTCAAAATGCGTCTAGCATAGTTGGTAAAGGTTCAATCGGTGAGGTGGCAATTAACTTGATCCTTCCAAAAACTTATATGAACGAAAGTGGAAACGCGGTAATTAAATTTGTAGATGAGAAAGCTAAAGAGAATAATAATTTATTAATAGTATATGATGATAAAGATTTACCTTTAGGGAAAATACGCCTTAGACCTAACGGCAGTGCTGGAGGTCATAATGGTGTTAAGTCAATCATAGATGTTCTTGGGACCGAAGAATTTCCTAGACTGAGAATTGGTATTGGAAAATCCCAAGGTAGACGGCATAAAGATGTTATCGATTATGTATTGGGCAGGTTTGGTACGGAGGAACAAGAAATTCTTCAGCGTACGCTCACAATAGCTGTTGATTGCATAGAGACATATATACAACTAGGAATCGAAAAGGCAATGAATCAATTTAATTGATGAGTACTTCAAAGAGTATAGAGATTTAGAATGAGTAGCATTACAGATATAACGGCAAGAGAAGTATTGGATTCAAGAGGCAATCCGACTGTTCAGGTGGAAGTGGTCTTATCTGATGGTTCAATGGGAGTCGGAACCGTACCCTCCGGAGCGAGTACAGGTAAGCATGAAGCTGTAGAACTCAGGGATACTCATATAGCACGATATCGAGGCATGGGGGTAACACTAGCAGTAAATAATATCCGTACCATTATCAAAGAGAATATTTTGAATATGGATTCTAGTGATCAAACACTCATTGATAAAAAAATGATAGAGCTAGATGGCACGGAAAATAAAAATCGGCTCGGAGCAAATGCAATATTGGGTGTCTCACTTGCTGTTGCCCGAGCGGAAGCATTTTCGCAGAAGCTTCCATTGTTCGAATATCTAGGCCAAGGAGAATCAGACACTCTTCCTGTACCGTTCTTCAATATTTTAAATGGGGGAGCGCATGCCACGGATTCAACAGATTACCAAGAATTCATGGTAGCACCAGTAGGAGCGCCATCGTTTTCTGAGGCGCTCAGAATGGGTAATGAAATATATTACTCTTTACGCAGTTTGCTTATTCAAAATAATCTGTCCACAAATGTTGGCGACGAAGGGGGATTTGCGCCAGAACTAGAGTCAAATCAAGCGGCTTTGGAGTTAATTGTAAAATCGATTGAGTCAATAGGGCTAGATCCTGAAATTGATTGCCAATTAGCAATAGATGTGGCGGCTACTGAGTTATGGGATTCAAAAGATAATTCTTATTTGCTTCCCCGTGAGAAACAGCAGTTTTCAGCAGATCAAATGATTGATAGCCTGGCAAACCTTGTACATAATTTTCCGTTATTCAGTATTGAAGATGCTTTGGCTGAAGATGATTGGGACGGATGGGTAGATTTGACTAGTAGGCTTGGTTCTAAAGTTCAGCTAGTTGGTGATGATTTATTCGTGACTACGAAATCCAGGTTAAAACGAGGAATAGCGAGGCGGGCGGCAAATTCCATTTTAGTGAAATTTAATCAAGTAGGTACATTAACTGAGACTTTAGATGTGATCAAGGTCGCTAAAGATAACTTGTATTCGACAATGATTAGCCATAGATCT
>JAPYRO010000043.1 GCA_029941095.1 Dehalococcoidia bacterium | reverse complement strand
GCAGGATATATTCTATGGACATTTGAACGTGTTTTGTTTAAAGAATCTAAATCACGATTTGATAGTACTAGAGATGCCACTAAGATCGATACATTTGCGATGCTTCTTTTGGCTGCGCCCATTTTATTAATTGGGATCTACCCTTCTTTTATACTAAACATAATCAATAGCTCTATAGAGCCCATAATAGGCGGTTAATTTGTACAGATGGACATAAATTTCACACATATACTACCTGAAATTATTCTTGCTTTTACAGCCGTAGCTGCGATATTTTTGGACTTGGTAATTTACCAAAAACGAATACTTGCTTTAGTTTGTGCTTCTGGCACGACTCTCGCTTTGATATTCACTTTAATATTATGGGTGAATCAAACATCAGGATATAGTTTCAATGGTATTTATGTAATAGATAACTTCGCACTTTTCCTTAAGACGTTAGTTCTTGTTGCTACAGTGTTAGTATTATTGGCATCTGGCAGCTATGTCAGTAGGCTTAAGACTTTTCAAGGAGAGTATTATTCTCTGACTCTTTTTGCCGCTTTGGGTATGATATTACTCCCATCATTGACGGAATTTATTTCGATTGTCATTGTTTTGGAGATCCAAACATTTTCTTTTATTGCTTTGACATCATTATCGAAAGAAACTCGATCTCTTGAATCAGCTTTGAAATTTTTGCTTCTGAGTGCGATTGCAACTTGTATTTTGCTTTATGGAATGAGTTTTATTTTTGGATTGACCGGCAGTACATTTTTTGTTGATATTGGTGCGTCTCTGTCTAATCATTTTGAAGAAGAGACAAAACTTTTAGGAGTCATCGGTGCGTTACTTATTCTTGGAGGCCTTTTGTTCAAGATAGCAAGTTTCCCGTTTCATACTTGGGTTCCTGACGTTTATCAAACGGCTCCCATCACCACTGTTGCTTACTTGTCTGTTGCTTCAAAAGCAGTCGGTTTTGGGCTTATGATCAGGTTTTTCTATGTGGTTTTTGGTGATCAATTAAATATGATTAACTGGAGCACTATTATTATTTGCTTGTCTTTGGCATCTATGGTTTACGGTAATTTTGTTGCGATGTCACAACAAAATCTGAAGAGAATGTTGGGATATAGCTCGATCGCCCATGCGGGTTATCTCATGATTTCTTTGGCAATAATTGGTATTCCAGGTGCGATCGAAGCAGCTGGTTCTAGTATTCTTTTTTATCTCACGGCTTATGCAGCAACGAATTTAGCGGCGTTCATAGCGATAGCACTGTTGGCTCAGTTTTCAGATAGTGAAACGATCTCAGATCTTGAGGGGTTACGTGAGAGAGCACCATTGGTTGCGATTGGATTGATGATAAGTTTGATATCCCTGACAGGCTTACCCCCGACGGGCTTATTTTTCGGGAAAATATATATATTTTTCGCCGCATTAGAAAACGGATATTGGTGGCTTGCCCTGGCTGGGGTACTGAACAGTTTTGTTTCTGCTTACTATTATCTTCGCCCTGTAAGGTTAATGTTTAAAGTTAACAAAAACACCTCTGCAAAATATGAACCCGCGACCACGAGTAATATTCTAGGAAATACTTCATTAATATTGTCAGCGTCGTTAGTAATATTGTTAGGTGTACTTCCTTTTTGGATTTATAATTTAGCGGAAAAGGCGATCATGTCTTTGGGTTAATTAGTGGAATATTTCTCTGATACAGTATCGCTAGTTGGTTGTGAATCCGGTATGCTTAGATTGGTTGGTTTTCAAGTTTATGTTTATTAAGTAATTATGTAGGAGGACGGTATGTTCGATAGACTTCATCACGCGGGTCTTGCTGTTGCAGATTTGGATGCAGCGAAGAAAATTTTTTCCGATGCTTTAGGATTGAGAGTGGATGATACTCGCTCACCATATCCTGGAGGAAGGAAACAGCGAGGTGCTGATCCGACAGATATTCTTGATATTCCTATAGGAGATTGCGAGATAGAACTAAATGCCGCAGCCGCTCCAGGCGGGGGTGTACACAGATTTGTTGAATCCAGATCCGGTGTTGGAGCATTGCACCATGTTTGTTTGCACTCTGATAATATCGCGGATGATGTTGCGCACTTACGGGCTTCAGGGCTTACACAAATTGCAGCTTCTCCAGAACAACTTGAATCAAATGAACCATGGAACACGGTTGCTTTTTTTCATCCTCGAGATTGCGAGGGTATTTTATTGGAAATTTGGCCTGCTGATAATCATAGAGTAGGAGATAATTACCAAGGAGAAGGTGTTTTTACGAAGATGCATCACCTAGGTTTAGTAACTTCTGACCTTGAACGTTCCAGACAATTTTGGACTAATACCATTGGCTTAAGAGTAGACACAATTCAATCTTCTATTCGCAAAGGCGGAAGATTCATTAAAGATGAGAACGTAAACGTTTTGGATATTCCTATTGGTAATAGCGAGATAACATGTGTACACCCTAACGACGGTAAAAGCGGTACAGCAAAATTTATGGAAAAATATGGGGCACGTGCTGGTGGCACTATGCATCATATGGCGTTAGGTACTAGAGATGTTAAAGCGGCCGCTGATCGGCTGGAATCACATGGTCTTCAATTAATAGGTAAAGCTACAAATGATGAGGCGTGGATCCATCCGAAATCAGCATCTGGAATACTTATAGAGTTAGTTAAAGACGAATCTTAGAGATAACTCCAGACATCCAGAATAGCTACATTATTGAATAATTAATAGATTCTTGTTTATTAGGAGAATTACATATGTTTGATCGAATCCATCATGCAGGTATTGCTATTAAAGATTTGGGTATAGCACAAGATGTTTTTGTTAAAGGGTTAGGGTTACGTGTCGATGAAACGGTATCTCCGTTACCAACAGGTAATCTTCAGCGAGGTCCTGATCCGACGGATATCCTAGATGTTCCAATTGGTGGAATGGAGTTAGAGTTAAACGCCCCACCATCTGATGGCACCACTCCTGGGGGTACACATAGGTTCGTCCAGGCCCGTGGTGGCGTGGGGGCATTGCACCATATTTGCTTGCATTCAGACAATGTACCCGATGATGTTGCTCATTTGAGAGCATCTGGCTTAACACAGTTAGAGTCTCCAGAAGACCAGATAAGAGAACCCTGGAACACAGTCACTTTTTTCCATCCTAAGGATTGTTTAGGAATTCTGCTCGAAATATGGAGAACCGAGAATCATAAGGTTGGAGATAACTATCAGGGTGCGGGAGTTTTTACAGGTATGCACCATATAGGGATCGTGACTGATGATTTAGAAAAAGCTAGGCATTTCTGGTGCAACATAATTGGTTTGAGAGTAGATACTCTTAGGTCCCCAACTCGAAAGGGTGGACGGTTCATTGAAAGTGAAAATGTCAGAATATTGAATATACCTTTGGGGAACGATTCAGGAGAAATCGTAGCTGTTTCACCACAAGACGTGTCTTCAGGAACAGCTAATTTTCTTGAAAAATATGGTGGTAAATCACACGGAACGATGCATCATATTTCTTTAGAAACTAAAGATGTAAAGTCCGCCATAGATTTTGTTGAAGGTAACGGCCTCAAACGAGTGGGTAGAGTTACTGAAGATGAAGCTTGGATTCATCCAGCAAGTGCGGGTGGGGTCCTTATTCAAATAGTAAAAAAATAGAACTTTAAACTGCTTATGGCAATCTACTGACTTTTTGCTAAACGTTCAACTGATTCGTTGATATACTACCTATTGTGAAAACTATTTAGGCAGGTAGTAACATGGATTTCGTAGGGATCATATATCAATCTAAGTTAGAGCAGGCTACCGCTTTGGCGGAAATTATTGAGGGCCGCATATCCGATTTAGGTACGGGAGTTTGGTCAAGATCATCTTGGGAAGAAGGCTTGAATCAAAAAGAACTACCTGAAACACAATTGATAATAAGTGTTGGGGGTGATGGCACCCTTCTACGTGTTACTCGTGAGACCGCCGGGTGGGATGTGCCGATCCTGGGTATCAATGCAGGGAGTCTGGGATTTTTGACAGAATTAGATGGATCCGATGCTTTGGAACACTTGGAAGATATTGTTAATGGGAAAGGTTGGGTCGAACAAAGGTCGATGCTAGAAGCGTCGTCAGGTGGATCAAAATGGCAAGCTATGAATGAGGTAGCCATAAGCCGTGGTGGCGCAGCTAGAACTATTCAAATCAGTGTGGAAGTAGATAATATAAGAATGTTTGCTTTTAGTGGAGATGGTTTATTAGTAGCGACTGCGACCGGAAGCACGGCCTATAATTTAGCAGCGGGAGGCCCAGTATTACCTCCAACTTCTGCATACTCAATCATCAAGGCAGTTGCATCACACCCGCTATCACAATCAGCTATTGTAGTAGAAGAAGATTCATCTATAAGTGTAGAGCTAAAAGGTAATCATGCAGCAGTTTTAAGCATAGATGGTCATGTTGATTACCCTTTAGATACAGGAGATAAGGTTTCTATTAGGTCGAGTAACTTCAAGGCAAAATTCCTCCGGTTACAATCAAAAAATTATTTTTATGGAGCTCTTAGTTCTATTTTAAGTGGCCAGAGATACCACCCTGGTTTAGCTGACGATAGAATCGACTAGAGGAACCTACAACGAATAATTAAGGACAATGTATTAAATATGTTTCGATTTAGTACCCACCTTATAAACTTGGATCAGGAAATACAAAATGAAATTGCATAAACAAACCCAGATATACAAAGGGCGAACCATAACCTTAAGAGAAGATCTTTTGGAACGAGACGATGGTTCATTTACCAAATGGTCAGTAGTTGAACACCCTGGTGCAGTGGCGATGATCCCGCTAGATGAGTTGGGTAATGTTGTTTTGGTAAACCAATATAGATATGCAGTAAAAGAAAATTTACTCGAGTTACCTGCGGGTACCTGTGAAATTGGTGAGTTACCGATTGAAACAGCCCGTAGAGAGCTTCGTGAAGAGATTGCAATGGATAGCACTGAATTGAGCCCATTCGGTGGATTTTTTACAGCCCCAGGGTTTACCAATGAGTTTATACATCTATTCATAGCTCGTAATTTATTTCCGGCTAATGAGGATGAGCCTGATGAGGATGAGGATATAGAAATTCAAGTGGTTGCATTGAAAGATCTGGAATCATTGATAGAATCAGGTGAAATACGTGATGCTAAAACTATTGCTGGTTTAATGAAATATAAATTTTTTACAAACTCAGATTAAACGAATCTAATTTTCTGAGAATTATTTAAACAGTGAATCCACGCTATCTCTTACCTATCCGGCGGAAAAAACTAGTACTTACCCAAATTTATACTAATATATTGTTGTAGTGCTAACTGACCGCGTGCTACAATCTACCGGATATTAAACTACCTCAAGGAGACGTCTAATGCCCCAACACCAAGTCATTATAGTTGGCGGCGGCCTTGCTGGAATGCGAGCTGCACAGAAGGCACAAGAACTTGGTATTGATGTGGCAATGATCTCTAAAATTTTCCCTACTAGAAGCCATTCAGCAGCAGCTCAAGGTGGAGTTCAAGCTGCTGTTAGTGAGGACGATTCATGGGAATCCCATGCATATGATACCGTCAAGGGAAGTGATTACCTTGGAGACCAAGACGCTATTGAAATACTATGTTCCGAGGCTCCTGACGATATATATAGCCTTGAGAGGATGGGAGTAGTATTCAATAGGACTGAAGAAGGTAAGATCGATGCGAGGGCTTTTGGAGGTACATCTGTCAAAAGGACTTGCTATGTAGCAGATCAAACTGGCCAAGTGCTACTGCATGTAATGTGGGAGCAACTTATTAAATCTGGATTAAAAGTGTATTCAGAATGGTTTGTTATGGACTTGATTATCGAAGATAACAAGGTAGCAGGTTGTGTCGCGATGGAGATACCTACAGGAAAGATTGAAGTGTTCAGGAGTAAGTCGTTGATTTTGGCTACAGGTGGTATTGGGCAGGTTTATTCCCCTACTACTAATGGCTTAGTGGTAACAGCTGATGGCCAGGCACTAGCGTATAAAGCAGGCGCGACCTTAATGGATATGGAGATGGTACAGCATCATCCTACAACGATGCAGGCAAATGGCGTACTACTTACAGAAGGTGCTCGAGGCGAAGGTGCATATTTGCTTAACTCCAAAGGTGAAAGATTCATGGAGAAATATGCTCCTAATATGAAAGAATTGGCTTCACGAGATGTAGTTTCTCGTGCTGAGACTATGGAGATCCGTGAAGGTAGAGGAGTTGACGGATGTGTGTTCTTGGATCTAAGGCACCTAGGACGTGATCTTATAATGAGTAAATTAGGTCAAATATATGAACTATCCCGTGATTACGCCAATACTAATATTTTAGAAGCACCTGTACCGATTCAACCGGGCCACCATTATATTATGGGTGGCATAAAGACTGATGTTGATGGTCGGACGTGGGACGTTTCAGGACAAAATAGATGGCAAGGGGTTGAAGGATTATTCGCAGCAGGTGAATGTGCGAATGTTAGTGTCCATGGTGGAAACCGACTTGGGGGAAATTCGCTCCTTGATACTATTGTATTTGGTAGACGATCTGGACAGGGATCTTCTGAATATGCTAAATCAACAGATTGGGTAAACACTGATGAAAGTTTAGCTATTAGAGACGCCGAAAATAAAATTAAAGAAATCTTTGCTCGGCCTGCCGGAGGTCTTAGAACTGCAAACCTAAGGTCAGAGATGGGTAACGCTATGAACGAAGGGATCGCGGTATTTCGCAATGAAGAAGGCATGAAGAAGACGCTAGATTCTGTTCGATCAGTTCGCGAGAGGTTTCCAAAAATTTCCGTCGATAATAAAGGTAAAATTTTTAACACAGATCTCTTTTTCGTATTGGAATTAGAATTTATGCTAGATGTCGCAGAGGTTATTGCGATAGGTGCTATCGAACGTAAAGAAAGTAGAGGAGCACATGCTCGTGAAGATTATCCTGATCGAAATGATAAGGAATATCTCAAGCATACAGTGGTGAATTTAGATAAAAATGGCGAACCAAAACTAAATTATATCCCCGTTACAATGACGCAATGGGAGCCGCAAGTGAGGACATATTAAATGGATGCAAAATTTAAAATCCAAAGATATGACCCAGAGTCCCAAGAGGGAACTCATTATGAAGAATTTGAAGTAGATCTTCCAGAATATGGCAGTGTTCTAGAAGGCCTTCTGGATATCAGGGACCATCAAGATGGATCTCTCTCGTTAAGGTGTTCTTGTAGAAGTGCTATATGCGGATCCTGTTCTATGAAGATAAATGGTGAATCACGTTTAGCGTGTAAAGCTATGGTCTCGGACATTAAAGAGGTTCAAGGAGACATAATAACAGTAGAGCCAATGGGTAACATGCCAGTGATAAAAGATTTAGTTGTCAATATGGACATGTTTTGGGAAAAAGTAGAAAAAGTTGAACCATATCTACAACCGACTAGTCCAGAACCGGAAAAAGAGTATCTTGTTTCCAATGATGAGATGATGAAACTTGCAGTTGCTATGAATTGCATCATGTGTGGCGCCTGCGTATCTGATTGCACAGTTTTAGAGGTAGATAAAACATTCTTAGGTCCAGCAGCGCTAGCAAAAGCATTTAGATTTGCAGCTGATCCACGTGACGGAGCCCAGGAAGAGAGACTTCAGTCTTATAATGAACCTACTGGTGTTTGGGACTGTACTCGATGTTTTATGTGTGTTCAGGCGTGCCCTAAAGATGTTGCTCCGATGGAACGTATTATGGATATACGATCTATGGTTATGGAAAACGATATATCGAAAAATGATAGGGGACAGAGACATATACAAGGCTTTATAGATGGAGTGAAGCATAGCGGTAGGCTAGATGAATTTGGGCTCGCAAGAAAGACGTTTGGATTCCCTAGATGGCCTTTTGAGTTGGCCCCTTTAGGAATTAGGCGAATTCTTCGATTTAGAATGCCTCCTTTGATTCATAAAAGTATCAAGACGGCAAAAAATGTCAAAAGGATATTTGAAAGATTAGAGGTTTAACATAATGAGGTATGCTTTTTGGCCAGGTTGTGTATCTCGAGCAGGTACACCAGAATTATACCCAGCGGCAACTGCTGTTGCTGAAAAAATTGGTATGGAGTTAGTTGAGCTTGACCAGGCTAATTGTACAGGCGCTGGAGTTTTGGGCGAGCGAAATGAAGAATTGGTAGATACCTTGAATGCTCGTAATTTTGCTATGGCAGAGCAGATGGGCTTAGATACTATTTTGACAATTTGTTCTACCTGCCAAGGTGTTATGAGCGCAGTAAACTATAAACTTAGGGAAAAGCCAGAATACTTAGCTAAAATTAATAAGAATTTAGAAGAAGAAGGCTTAGAATATAAAGGAACGGTTCGTGTAACACATATGATGTGGGCTGTCGTCGAAGAGCTTGGGTTAGAGAAACTTTCTGAGATGGTCGTGAACCCCCTAAAGGGGTTAAGAATAGCTC
>JAPYRO010000042.1 GCA_029941095.1 Dehalococcoidia bacterium | reverse complement strand
ATCCGAAGGTCATACCAGCGTTCAGATACATTGCTTAACTTATCGTTAAAATTATCGATGCCAACCGGAATACTATCTGGGCCCGCGATAATGATTTCAGCCGGGTTTAACCGGTCAAGTTCTCCAGCTAAATCACTAATTTCAAGTTCCAAAGTTTTAAATTCTGATGTCGATATATCAATATAAGCCAAACCCACTCGGTTCCCTTCAGCAGTAAGGGATACTAAAAAGTTATTTGATCTCCCTGGCAATAGATCTTCTTCTAAAACAGTTCCTGGAGTTACTATGCGAACAATCTCTCTATCAATCAAAGACCCAGGCTTAGTATCGACACTCATTTGTTCGCAAATCGCCACCCTGTGCCCTTTATTCAAAAGTTTAGTGATACTGCTATTTAAAGTGCTAACCGGTATACCAGCTAACGGAACTCTATCCCCTTTCCCAAGCTCTTTAGAGGTTAATGTTATATCTAAATCTCTGGACAATAAAAGAGCATCGTCGTCAAAAGTTTCATAGAAATCGCCAAGCCTAAAAAGCAATATACCATCTGGAAATTTAGATTTTATATTCTCATACTGCCTACGAAGGGGAGATCGAGACTCTAAATCACTGATTCGATTACTAGCATTTTTCGGATTTACTGATTTCTTTCGTGCCACTTTCAACAAACCTAACCTAATTCATTTTAAATTAGATTATAACCTTAAACGACAACATAGCACTGCCAGTATTATATTAATAGCGGGCCAGTTTCGAGTGATCGTAAAGAATCATATGAATATCCGTCATACCCACTCATTTTGCCAGACATTTCATTAAATACATCTTCGGCAACATTAAACTTTAGTAAGTCTCGATCCATAACTCTTGCAAGTTTATCAAGAGTTGCCCAAACAGGATCCGCTTGTACAACCGGGTCAATAATGGGATTAACAAGTTGCAATCGTCTTTCGACATTAGTGTACGTACCTGTAGATTCGGTTGCCGTTAATGTTGGTAATACTACATTCGCCAGAGATATCAAACGGTCAGGAACCATAACTCCTTGCACTACTAGGAATTCTACCTGAGCTAGTGCCTTGTATAAATTCTCGGCCTTATCATCAGATATATCTGGTATACCTCCCACCCAATAAACTGCTTTGATCCTCTTTGACATCACATTTTCAATAAATTGATCTAAATGAAAAATGTCTCCTATCGAATCATTTTTGAAGGCAAGGCTCATGTCAGATACACCTTGAGAATTACTCTCGCCAGACCTGAAAACTAAAACTGTAGAATCCAAGTTAGGTAATTTCGATATGGAACCCAATTGTTCGATAATTTCAAATGAATCTGAAAGTTTCGCTGAGTTTACAAACGTAATTTTTTTACCAGAGTTAAGTAAATCGGCAGCTTTTTTCACTTCCTCAAGGGTCAACCCAGTACTCTCCAAAAAATCCCCATCACTAGATTTAGAAGTTCCATCATCGTCAATTAAGTAGCTAGACAATTGCTCTAAGACTAGAGGCTCTGATCCATCCTTACAATTTAACCATAATTGAGCAGCTCGACCCAATTCTTTAAATTGCTCTGGGCCTATTCCAATAAGGGTTGCATCATTATAGTTGACGGCTTTATGAATTTGATAAGCCGCTACAGGATGCGTTTCCTCAAGATCAGCTCCCAATAAAACGATACTCTTTGATTTAGATAAATCTTTGATTTCAGAAGAAAAAAGATCATCAAAGTTATCATTTAATACACTCACCAAAGATTCTGCGCTATTTGTTACTTGGGTAGAACCCATAACTTCTCTTGCGAATTTATTGACCGCATAAGAATCTTCGTTTGATACCGATGCCGAAGAAACCATCGCAAATTCTTCACCGCTGTATTTTTTGTATTCGTTAGCAGCGAATTCTATAACATCTACCAGTTCTTTTTCTTGCAGCTCAGAACTCAATTGGATTCCAGCTGATTTAAGCCTATTGTCAGATAATGCGTCATCAGTAACTTTGAATTTGCCCCTAATACAAGCTAACCCTTCATTAGATCCTCCGTCTAAATCTGGAACAATTCTCAACAGTTTACCGTCCTTTAACTCCGCAGTTAACTGGCAACCAATTTCACATTCGGTGCATACCGTTGAAACTGTCTGGTCTGGAAGCCCCGCCCATTTATTTTCTTTTTCTGTTAGCGCACCGACCGGGCACGCATCCACACAAGCGCCGCAAAACGTACAGCCACTTAAAGGATCTGAAAGAGGAACATCATTCGGAGTTCCCGGTAAGATTCGGTCACCTTTTTGCAACATGCTAATTGCTTCAACCCCGATAACTTCATCACAAATTCTTACACATCTAGCGCACGCGATGCATAAATTATAATCTCGATCTATGTGTGGATCTTCAGTCCTAATAGGGAGTTCTCTATAGGAATAAGGCAAAAGTTCTTCATTAACTCCCACTATCTCTACGGTGGCCTGAAGTTCACACCTATGGTTTTGGGGGCAAATCACACACCTGTCAGTAACAGATACATTTCGTAAACATATATCGTTAGGACCACAATGAACTATCCGATCACAGGTCAAGCAACCGTGAGGGTGTTCAGACATTAGTAGATTTAGAACTGACTGCCTCAGTTCAACTGTTTCACTTTTATTAGTAATATAACTCGCATTTTCGGCAACTGGAGTAACACACGCAGCAGCATATCCAGGGCGATCTTCTTGCTCGACAACACACATTCGACACGCACCATATGACTTAATTCTCTCGTCATAACATAATGTTGGTATATAAATTCCAGCCAGCTGAGCAGCCTCTAAGATAGTTGCGTTTTTAGGAGCGGAAATCTGGCGACCATCAATTGATAAATTAACAAGATCTTCTTGCTGCTTAATATCAGTCATCAAGTACCTCCTATATTATTTACGCAATTTCGATTGTGATTTCTATCACAATTAACTACATATATTTTACACTGAATATGCTCGAAAAGAAAATTTATTGCAGAATACTAACGTTTTGAGTCAGCTTTGGTGGTTTTGCTGCGGCAAAAAAGAACGCACCTAGCAAAGTAAATCCGGCGAATACTCCAAAGGCAGGCGAATAAGTTCCAACGGTATCCCCTATTCCAGCTCCTATAAGGGGGCCTGTGGTCGTCCCTATCTGAATAATCAAAGAAGACCAACCCATAATAGTTGCGAAGGATCCCCTACCAAAATAATCTGCCCTGATCGAAGTCATTAAAGGCCCTCTAAATCCCCAAGACAAACCGTGGATCACAGCAAAAACAACTACCATGCCCGCAGACTTGGCAAACGTTAAGAAGAGTAACGCTATGGTATGACCTATCATGCAAGCTACTATCAACAACCTCTTGTTAACTCTGTCACCAAAAAACCCAATAGATGCCTGAGCAAAAACCATTACCACCGTTAGAAGAGTGAAAATAGAAGCCCCAGTGACTGCGGTGATAGAAAGATTTTCCATTAAATGAGGTATAAATAGAGCATTAACACCGGCAACCGCCACTAAAGCAGACGCATGCCCAAATGACAAATACCAAAATGCTCCACTTTTTAACGCCTGTCTAGTTGAAATATAGGGTTCCTCAAGAGCAGCAATCTCAGCTTCATTGCTGTCTTTATCGTTATTATCGCTAAGAATTTGTCCATCGGGATAGTAACCATAAGGCTCTGGGGCATGCCTCATAATAAGTGACACAGGAATAGCAACTACTAGGACCAAAACACCTGACCAAAAAGCGGTATCTCTCCACCCTATCAGATCCAAAATAATCACCAGTGGAGTAACTGCTAGGCCAGAAACGCCCCAGCCAGTTGCTGCGAAGCCCATAGCCCTTGCCCTTTTTTTGTTAAACCAGTTTGCTAGGGCTGAATTAACCGTTATGAAGCCTCCCAAACTGGCACCCAATGAAATTACTATATATGACAAATAAAATTGAATCAGAGTTTGAACCCGGCTTAGGAGGAAAAAACCACTTGCAAATATAATGGTACCAATAACTAATATGACTCTAGTCCCGAACTTATCAACAGCCCAACCTTGGATAGGGCCAAGTAAACCACTTTCAGCTCTTGATAAAGAAAAAGCTAGCGCTACCTGCGATCGCGACCAGGGGAATTCAGATCGGAGATGAACAAAATAGAGTTGAAAAGCGTTGAAAAACAACCCTCCATTCAAAGATTGAATAATCCAAGCGCCGGCTACTATATACCAACCATAAAAAATGCGATTTTTTCGAATGTTTTTATCATTTCTTCCGTTAACTATCACTTATCACCTTTGCTAATTTATTTTTTAGATGAGTAGACAAATTTACCGATTCTTCCAATTAGCCTTACGCCTTTCTATATACGCGTTACGCCCTTCTTCTCGGTCTTCTGATAAATCAACGGTAGTACCAAGTCGAGCGAAGTCACGCCAAGCCTTGATTTCGCGGATTTCTTGCTGGCTATCCCAAGCTCTTTTTATTGCCTTTATCACCAAAGGAGCGTTCTCTGCTATCCGGCCTGCCATATCCATAGCTCTAGTCATCAAATCCTCAGGCTTTACTATCTCATTCACTATGCCTGCCCTATAGGAGTCTTCAGCGCTAATAGGATCACCTGTATATAATGCATAGTTCGCAATTACAGAAGGGCTAGACATCCAAAAATCATGTAAAGCACCTGGCATCATACCTAAACCAACAAGTGGGTAACCAAGAGTTCCATTTACAGACATGACCCTTAAATCACTTTGCATTGCTATAGCGGCGCCCATACCTAAAGCATGGCCATTAATAGCAGCTATAATAGGTTTACCCAAGTCATATTCCCTGGGAAACAAGCTAGCCTCTGCATAGTCTGGAGGTTTACCAATGTTTCTATCGGATAGCACTTTATCATCCTTCAAATCTGCGCCTACGCAAAATGCTCTCTCTCCAGATCCAGTAATAACACCTACAACCGTATTTTCATCAGTTTTGAATCTTTTCCATGCAGCATCTAGATCGTACTGAGCATCAAGAGATAAAGCATTCATTTTTTCAGGTCGATCTATAGTTATGACTGTGATTTTTTCTATGGTTTCATATTTTATTGAACTCAATTTACCACCTCTTCAATTTATAACTATTAATATACAAACTATCTCCTAGCTTGGAAGACGGCCATACAAGAAAAATTCCTCTGCATAATCAGCGATTAGTTCTGGTGCTTCCATATATATAGCATGACCCAATCCATTTACAATTACATACAATGAATTCGGCAATTTCGAAGCTACATTGTTAAAATGCGATTCTATCAACGGATTCTTATCGATAACCATTAACAACGTAGGAGACGTAATATTTTCAGCCTCTTCAACAAGTTCAAAGTGGTCGACCTTCATCTCGTCAATATTGTAGACACTGGGATCCCACTTAACCCTAACTTTGCCATCATCTAGAATTTCGGTCTCATATAATAGGACGTCTTGCAATACTTCTTCCGTCCAGTTGCGTGTTTGTTTATTATTTTTAAGTCGCCCCTTCAAATCATCCAGGCTAGGCCATCCATTCTTTCTTTTTTGGCCTGTTGGCGTACCATCCTCTTTAAATGTTCCTACTCGCACCCAATGTTTGAAGCCCTCAGGTATCGGCTCTATCATAAAAAATCCCATAACTCGTTCACTATGCTCTGCAGCATAACGAGCTCCTGGTAATGTACCCAAAGAATGAACCATTAGATAATGCTCGTGGATCCCAAGAAATTCTGTTACCTCTAATAAATCTTTCATCCGGCCAATAGAATTATTGCCAAAATCGCTGGCCCCGCTATCCCCGTGACCTCTAATATCAACGGATATAACACGGAATCGACTACGTAATCTTCTTGCAACAGCGTTCCAACTATTAGCTGTTCGCCTCCCACCATGAAGAGTTATTAATGGTGGCCCATCACCACCCCAATCCAAAACATGTAATTCAACGCCACCGGTAGGTATATACTTGCTTATCGGTTTCGGCACATTGTCCGCGACGTTTGCTATCTCCTCTATTATGTTAGAACCCCTTTTGCAGCCAATTCACCTATCTCTTTAACAGACATTTCAAATAGTTCTGTCAATATCTTTGGAGTATGTTGATTTACTAGAGGAGCAGTTTTCTGTTGACCTGCAATCATTCCGTTTATCCTCCACGGAATGCTTGCCGCCCTTCTGATTCCTACTTCAGGGTGGTCAACAGGACCTATGAATCCTCTATCTACAATATGTGGGTCGTTAACTAATTCTTGAGGGGTTAATATTGGTGCAGCGGGAACTCCAAACCTAATTAGTGCAAGGGCAGCTTCCCGTTTGCTACGCATTCTAGCCCAGCTTTCTATTAGTCTATCTAGTTCATCCTCATGGAGTTTCCGTCCTTCAGCTGTGATAAAAGGAGAATCCAAACGATGTTCGATACCTAGGGCTGAACACAATCCTTTCCACTCTCGATCAGTCCTAACAGATAAAGCCACCCATTGATCATCACCTTGGCATGGATAAACATTATGTGGAGCGTGGAGGGGATGTCGATTACCCTGAGCTCCAGGAACATAAGTATCGGTGGACATCGCAACAAATGGTTCAAGCATTAAAGTCATTAAAGCTTCAGACATGGATAAATCTATATGCTGGCTATGTCCATGAATATCTCTTTCTCTCAATGCAGTAATAGTTGCAAAAACAGCATACAATCCGCTAACAACATCAGGAAAATAAGAACCTAACAGGCGTGGGTGATCGTCACTGTAACCAGTTACACCGGCTAGGCCACTATGTGCATTCACAATACTGTGCAAAGCTCTATAGTCTTTTAATGGGCCGGTTCTACCAAAACCGGACACCGATGTATATATTATTTTAGGATTCTCTTTCGATAGATCCTCAAACCCCAAGCCCAATCTTTCCATCAAGCCAGTAGAATAATTTTCCATTACGATGTCGGCTTTTACCGCTATTTTTTTCGCTAGGATTCTGCCTTCTTCGGTCTGCAAATTAATTGAAATGCTTCTCTTACCAGAATTCAATACGTTATAGGGCGCAGCACGATTCAACCCTTTCAAATCGTCAGCAAAAGGTGGTGAAGTCCTATTATCAAACGGGCTATGGCGACTCTCTACTTGAATAACGTCCGCACCTAATGCTGCCAACCATTTAGCTGCGAAAGGGATTGCTATGAATTGGCCAAAGTCGACGATTTTAATTCCTTTAAGTGGCAACAAAATATTTGAATCTTCGTTAGGCTCTTCTAAATTTCCTTCAGCGTTTTTATCCTTTTTGAGTTTACCATTCGAGATTTGAAATGGAATCCCTGGAAACTTAATGGTTTTCCCGTCATTATCTTTGGTTTCCCGTAAAAATTTTCGGTATTGAATCTGCTCAGATTCATACGCGTCTGAGGCACTGGAGGACCAATAAGCAGGTATACCACGAGCCTGTAAATCTTGAGTCAGTTCTTTACATTCACGTTCCTTGGTCCATTCTTTTAACAATATCTCCAAGGCATCCCAATTCGCCGCTCTTACTGAACTATCAGAAAATTCGTCTGCTAGTGCCCAACCAGGTCGATCCATTGCAGACAACAATAGATCCCAATGTTTAGTACTCATTGAAACTAAAACGATCCACCCATCTTTGCAGGGTATATAGCAATTTGGCTGACGCGCTAAAATATTGGGTCCTCTTAACCACATTTCCTTAAGATATTCATATTGAGCAACAGGATGATAATTAAGAGCAACCAATGCCTCTAGTTCCGAGACTGAAATTCTTTGCCCGGATAAATCTGGTCCAGATGCAATGATTGATGTCGCTGCAACAACCCCACCTATAATACTTGGTATAGACACACCCGTGGGCATTAAAGGAGGCTCCTTAAGAAGATCTTGAGGTGTATCAGGTACTCCTGGAGTGGTCCAAGCCATACCAGACCAAGCCCAAAGCGACAAATCGCTTGCTGCGTAAGATTTATAAGGGCCAGATGACCCAAAAGGGCTAACGGAAAGGACGGTTAAACTGGGGTTAATCGCTTGAACATGGGTCCATTTAAGAGGAGACCCTTCATTATCCATCAACCCTACATCTTCTAGAACAACATGAACATCTAAAATTAGTTTACGGATCTCTTCCATACCCTCAGTTGTTGAAACATCTACTGGCAGAATATTTTTTCTGTCATTTAGCGCATGATGAACCCCTTTTTCCCAATCGGCAATATCTCTTGAAGGATTCAAATCACGATACAGAGTTCTCGATCCCGTAGGCCGATCCACTTGTGCACCCAAATCCGCTAGTAAGCGAGATGCATAGGCCCCACCAATAGTTGCTGTAATATCTAATATTTTAAGGTTATCTAGGGCGTCTCCGATCATATTTACTCCTTAAGTCTCCTATTTAAGTACTGCCCAGTTCCCGGTTCCGCAAGCAAATGACCATCCTTAGCCACCACCACACCCCGAATCATTGTCATAACTGGCCACCCTGTAAATTCATAATTTTCATAAATTGAATAATCTGACCTACCCTGTA
>JAPYRO010000041.1 GCA_029941095.1 Dehalococcoidia bacterium | reverse complement strand
GTTGATGGTGTAGATATCGGAAACTGGGGCTAGGATGTCGCTGACGTGAGGGACAGTGTCATCCTCGAAACAGCGGCCGGCATGGGCGATGGCATCGACCTCCCGGATGTGACCGAGAAATTTATTGCCCAGTCCCTCTCCCTTAGAGGCACCCTTGATGAGTCCGGCAATATCGATAAACTCCATGGTCGTGAGAACAATTTTTTTTGTCTTGACGTAGTGGGTGAGCGTATCCATACGCTTATCAGGAACAGGTACAATACCGTTATTGGGTTCGATGGTGGTGAACGCATAATTTCCTGACTGAGCTTTAGTGCGTGTCAACGCGCCAAAGAGAGTTGATTTCCCCGTATTGGGGAGGCCGACAAGACCGCAAGTGAATCCCATTTAAAAATGACTCCTTCAGCTGTTGTTTTGTGGCGAAGAAAACGGCTTTAAAAAAACAGGCATAAGAATATCAGAAAAGCGTAGATAGCCATTACTTTATTCTCTTCAGCGGAAATCTCAATGGTTCTAAGTGGATTCCTTGTTTCTGCTGAAGATTTTGTTAATGCGTTAAGGAGAGTGGTTTTACCACTACCTGGAAGCCCTATAATCCCGATTTCCATTAGTGACTACTTAACCCCGTAAATTGTGCCATTTTCAGTGTTGAAATATAGTTGGCCATTGGCGTACGCGATACTGTCGGTTCCTGCCGACCCGATGTTTAATTCCCAGAGCAGAGCTCCAGTATCTATTTGATAAGCCTTGAGGTAACCCTGATTGGTTGTAACAAAAAATGTAGAATTTACTATTGTAGGAGAACCAGCCACTTCATCGGGGCTTAAAGATACTTCCCAAAGCACTTTCCCGTTAGAAAGCGTTAGCGCCATAATCTTTCCATCTTTGGTTGTAACCACAACTCTATTTCCTGATATAGCTGGACTGGTTGACACTTCGTGGCCTATATTTCTTGTCCATACCGCACCACTTTGTGCAGGCGGGAAGGGCGCCATGCCCCAGAGAAAGAACTGTGACCAAAAGCCCAAAACCGTTTTTTCCATTGGCAACGTCTTCTTGGTTATATCAATTGCTCGTACGTGCCGATCAAGCCCCCCTAGAACAGCTATATTACCGCTAACTGCTGGGCTTCCAACCATAGCATTTCTGGCTAAATAAGTCAGATTCGTTTGTCCTGTCCTCCCGTCTATAGCAAATATACGCCTTTTCAAACCTGGAGCTACTAATGTACCGTTTTGTATGGCAGGGGGCGCTAGAAACTGCACCTCCGAATCTATTTTCCAGCGAGTTGCTCCGGTCAAAGCGTCTAAACTCGTAATCTTCCCATCACGAGAAAGTGCAAATAACATCCCTTGGTCGATAACTACCCACGAAAATATGTGGTTGTCTAACTCTATCGACCAATTTTTAATACCAGTATTTTTGTTAAGAGAGATGACAGTCCCATCTCTATAAGCGATATATAAGTCATCTTCAGCGATTACTGGGGAGGAATCCAGAGGTCCTCTAGCCTTGACTCTCCATATTATTGATCCATCGGTTGAGTCGAGCGCCAATATTTCTTCGTCGTACGTAGTAGCAAAAATGATCTTATCTGCGACAGATGGAGACGACAAGATCTGGCTGGCAACTCTATTCTTCCAAAGAATTTCTCCTTCCGGGGTTTTTTGATCACTAGCAGCGCTAGCGATCCCCTCGTTGCCCCCTCTGGGAGTAGACCACACTCCTTCTCCTTGCGATAAAGAGATATTGGAAAGTGGTTGATCTAGCAATAATCCTGGAGGAGCACTTCGATCAAAGAAGTATAATGCAAATAAAGAGAGGATCATTAAATAGATGGCACCTCGTTTAGCCCATTTTCGGAAATTCCGTTTCCTTCTCTTTAACTTAACGTATTGATACGATTCATCTTCCTCCATTGATTCAATGAGGCTTATGTCTTTCCAGCAAAATCTGCAGAATTTCGCTGCACTTTGGTTCGCTGTAAGACAGTACTCACAAACGGTTACCAAATTGCCGAGGTTATTTTTCAAAGTAGATGTTCTCATAAAGTAGATGTTCTCATATAAATCACTTGAAACAGTGGACTCTAATTTTTTTGATTTCACTAATTCTATTGTGGCCTCTTAAATGATTCAATGGTAATCTCATGTTAAACATACCAATTGAGTAATAGGTGATATGTTATATATATTTTTTGGCGAAGATTATTATTCTCGACACGCAGCGTTTAAAGATTTTCAAACATCTTTAGGGGACGAAGAGTTTATTAATATGAACACTACATTCCTCAACGCTAATGAAGCGAATGTCAACGAAGTACTGGCGATGATCGGAACCGTGCCATTTCTGGCATCGAGCCGCGTGGTCGTCATAGAGGGCTTATTAAGTATGTTCGAGGGGTCTAAAAAGTCCGAATTTGGGCAATGGGGCCAGCTTGAGAACGTAGCCCGGACTATGCCAGATACTAATCATCTTGTATTACTTGATGGGAAAATAAGGCCCAGTAATCCTATGCTCAAGGTACTAGGGAAAGCAGGGTACTCAAAAGAATTTATACCCTTAAAAGGTTCCTCTTTAAGGGCTTGGGCTATCAGAGCAGCTAAATCTAGGGGTGTGTTAATCGAAGATGATGCGTTGAGCTTGCTAATTGATAACTGTGGTAATAATTTGCTTTCCCTTGAGTCTGAAATTGAAAAACTAAGCTTATATAAACACCACGATAAGATAATTGATTTGGCTTCTGTGAAACTTAATGTCAATTATGAAAGAGACGAAAATATTTTTAGGGTTATAGATCAAATATTCAGCGGGAATTATAATAGCGCTAGACTCAGTTTCCAACATTTACTGGATGGTGGTGTTGACTCAATAGAGTTTATTCTACTTTTAGCTTCACAGCTAAGACGTCTAATATTGGTTAAGGATTTAGTGGATAGAAAAATCCCCAGAGAACAATTTAAGTCTTACTTGGGAACAAGGAGCGATTTTGCTGTCAATAAATCTGTTGATCAAAGCAGATCCTTTTCCATGAAACAGTTGATTAGGATGCACACACAAGTTGTCAATTTAGACTTAGAAGTTAGAGCAGAGCCCGATAAATATTCGCAAGGAAGTTTGATAGATTTATTGTTGTTAAGAATGGTTTCAGAGAAATAATTGTTCTCCCGTATCAGCTATAACTTCTATTTGAGATAGAGCTAATTTATTGTAATCGGGCAATATTTCCAGATTTTAGGTATAATGAGGTAGTTGATTGATTGTGCAAAATTTCACTAATGGAGTTTTACCGTCGAATTAGAAGTCATGCTTGGATTGTATTCGATTTAGGAGGGTAATTCACTGATGGCAGAAACCGCTAAATATTGGGGTGTCCTGTTCATGGCTTTGGCAGCATTTTTGGTTCCCACATCACTGATTTTCCTATCCCATATATTTTCTAAAATTAGAATACGCCCCAAGCCGGATTCCGAAAAGAACGTGTCTAGAGGAGCTCCATATGAATCTGGGATGACACCAGTTGGGACGGCTCGTGTCAAGTTCAACTTTAGATTTTACCTTTTTGCACTTCTCTTTTTGATTTTTGATGTGGAAGTTTTATTTATTTTCCCTTGGGCAGCAAGGTTCTTGCATCTTGGTTTTGAGGCTTATGTTGCGATGCTGCCTTTTCTTATGTTGGTATTAATTGGATTTTTGTATGAGTGGAAGAAGGAGGCTTTAGAATGGAAATAGATGAGTCTTCCATGGGTGATAGGTCACCATATGGTATACCCCTTACGGTGACAACGGATCAGCTGGACGTTGAAGAGGGAATAGCCATAGAGAAAATTAGAGCTCTCGCTGGAGAGCAACACGTTGATGAACCAATACAAGTGCCTGAAGGTTTAGAGAGAAATCTAATGGTCACCTCTTTGGATGCTTTACTAGATTGGGGAAGATCCAATTCAGTTTGGCCAGTCACTTTGGGCTTAGCGTGCTGCGCTTTTGAAATGATTGGTGCGGTAATGCCAAGATTTGATCAAGCACGATTTGGCATGGAAATATTTCGAGCGTCTCCGAGACAAGCAGATCTAATGATTGTTTCTGGAACGGTTACGTGGAAGATGGCTCCCGCCGTTAGACGGGTGTACGAGCAAATGCCTAACCCAAAATGGGTTATATCTATGGGCGTATGCGCAACAAGTGGAGGTCCATATTTCCAATCTTATAGTGTGGTTCCTGGTGTAAATAGGATCGTGCCCGTTGATGTTTATATACCTGGTTGCCCTCCAAGGCCGGATGCTTTGCTTTATGGTTTGATGAAATTACAAGAGAAAATCAAACGGGACTCCGTAGTAAGAGATAGGAATCCTGTTCAAAAGAGATTGTTAGAAAAATGACCCTTGAATTAAGTAGGCAATATGTAGTTTCGCTATTAACTAAACATTTTGAGGATGTAATCGATTTAGATACAGAAAAACATCTGTACATTAAGGCAGAAAATTTACATGATGTATGTTTGATTTTTAAGGACGAACCAGAATTTAAAATGGATATGCTTAGATATTTAGATTGCGTAGATTATATCGATCACTTTGAATTGAGGTACGCTTTATTGTCCTTATCCAATAATCAAAGTCTAACTTTTAAAGTTCGGTTATGGGGAAGAGATGATCCCGAAGTAGCATCCGTGGTGGATGTTTGGGAAGGCGCGAACTTACAGGAGAGAGAAATATATGACTTGATGGGGATAGGCTTTATTAACCATCCTAATATGAAAAGGATATTTCTGTGGGAAGGCTTTCCTGGCCATCCACTGAGGAAAGATTTTTTGTGAGCCAAGGGAACGAATCTATGAATGAGTCTGAAAAAAATATTGGTGGGACTGAATCAGTCCTATTAAATCTAGGTCCCCAGCATCCTAGTACGCATGGAGTTTTTCGATTGCGTACCCTGCTTGATGGGGAAGAAGTAGTGGATGTCGAGCCAATTTTGGGGTACCTGCACAGAGGTAGCTCGAAGCTAGCGGAAGAACGGAGCTACACACAAATAATTACCTTGACAGATAGATTGGATTATTTGGCGGGAATGTCGAATAACTTGGCGTACATCAGTGCATTAGAGAAACTTACCGACGTTGAACCACCGGAGCGTGCGAGATATTTAAGAGTGATAATGGTTGAATTAATGAGAATCGCTAGCCATTTGATGGGCATAGGTTTTCTGATCAACGATCTAGGGGCTTGGATTACTCCATTAATGCATATGTTTAGGGAACGAGAAAAAATCCTTGATCTTTTTGAGATGGTTTGTGGTGCGAGGATTACTTTTAGTTATATGAGACTCGGCGGCGTTTCCCATGATTTACCTGAAGGATTCGAAAAATCTATAGCTGAATTCCTAGACGATTTTGAAAAGAAAATTGAAGAGTACGAAAATCTACTGTTAGGCAACGAAATTATATTGAGCAGGATGGTTGGGGTAGCACCATTGGCAGGTGAGCGGGCAATTAATTGTTCAATAACCGGCCCTAATCTAAGAGCTAGTGGAGTCGATTGGGATTTGCGCAAGCAAGACCCGTATGAAATTTACGACCAATTAGATTTTAGTGTTCCTCTTGGTGAAAACGGTGATAATTGGGATCGTATGGTTGTCCGAATAGAGGAAATGAAGGAGTCTGTCCATATATTAAGGCAATGTATGGATAAGTTGCCCCAAGGTCCCTATAGGGCAGATACTGATTTTTTTGTTCGTCCTCCTGAAGGAGAAGCATACGGTATGGTTGAGGCCCCCAAAGGCGAACTAGGGTTTTACCTAGTAAGTGATGGATCAATCGCCCCTTACAGGATGGGTATTAGATCTCCATCATTTATTAACTTAACGGTTTTAAGAGAATTATGTGTTGGATGGAAACTTGCAGACATCATCGTGAATTTCGGAACTTTAGATATAAACGTAGGTGAAGTGGATAGATAGAATGCAAATGTTATTATTTAACATGGTTGTGTTGATATTGGTGACACCTATTTTGTTACTAATCTACGCTAATAAGGAGCCATTAATTCAATATACATCCCAAGATGTTTTCAACGGAATTAATTTTTTCATCGGCCTATTTATACTTATTAGTTTTCTATTGTTTGTTACAACCATGCTCACCTACGTGGAAAGGAGACTTGTGGCAAGGATGCAAAATCGTATAGGCCCGAACCGAGTAGGCCCTTTTGGGGTTCTTCAAGGGTTTGCCGATTTAATAAAACTTATAACTAAAGAAGATTTAATTCCTACTTTAGCGAATAGGAATATATTTTCTTTAGCGCCTATTTTAATTATGAGCCCAGTTCTTCTAATGTTTGCGGTCATCCCTATACTCCCTGGATTCACAATCGCTGATTTGGATATTGGGATATTTTACGTTGTTGCTATTACCTCTTTGGGTTCACTAGGGGTTTTTGCGGCGGGATGGGCTTCAAATAGCAAATACTCTCTATATGGAGCAGTGAGAGGCGTCGCGCAATTAGTTAGTTATGAAGTGCCTTTGGTGCTTTCCATTTGTACAATAGTGTTATTATCAGGGTCACTTAATTTGATCGAAATTGCGGAGGCTCAGGAGATCCCATTTATTTTGGTCCAACCAGTTGCTTTTTTGATTATATTATTTTCTGTTGCTGCTGAATTAAACAGGACTCCCTTTGATATAAACGAAGCGGATTCCGAAATTGTAGCGGGGTTCCATACAGAATATTCAGGGACGAAATTCGCTCTGATATATGGTACAGAATATTTGGCCGCGTTTGGTTGGTCTCTTGTAATTGCGATATTGTTTTTTGGCCATTTAGGCCCGGGAATTGGTGGATTTCTAATGTTAATGGCTAAAACATCAATAATTTTATTTCTGTTTTTTTGGTTTAGAGGTACATGGCCACGTGTCAGAATTGATCAGATTTTGGCAATAGCTTGGAAGATTATGTTTCCATTAGCTACCATAAATATAATCATTACTGCTGGTGAAATATTATTTGTCCAATCAATATTTAATATAAATCCAGGTAATGCGCTTGGATTACAACCTTTAGCAATCATTACGATTATTAACATAATTTTATTTGCTGGGCTGTTAGTTATATTATCCTTCGTCAAAGGGCTAGGGCAGTTTGACAAAGGACCGAAAAGATATGTTCCAGATATAGAGGGGGTAAACTAGAATGCGTATATTTGGCCTAGGTGCAATCAAAGGGCTCGTGGTTACTCTCAAATACCTATTCAGGCCTCCATTCACCACCCAATACCCTGAGAATAAACTTGATATATCTCCAAGGTTTAGAGGTAATAATTTTGTTTGGTATGAGGAGCGATGCACAGGGTGCTCAAGTTGCGCAAAAGCGTGCCCACTAGGGATTATAAGGATAGTGACTCACCCTGAGTCTCATCAACAAGTTGGCAATGATTACAAGATAGATGTTTTTGAAATTGATACGGGTAGGTGTATGTTTTGCGCTCTTTGTGTGGAGGCATGCCCCTATGATGCTTTGCATATGGGTGGCGATTTTGAAAAAGCAGATTACGTACGAGAGGATCTAGTAATCACCACAGACCAATTGAGGGAAGGAACTAAGAAACCGCAAACTCAATTCCGTCCTCAGCTAGAAGACATAGGATACCAAGGAGAAGAAGAATTGGACGAGCATGAGGCGGGTAGATGGTCTCTTTAGTTTTTGCGGGTGCGTCAGCTGTTATTTTAACGGGCGCGATGTTGGTGATAACAGTACCAAGTATTTTTGTTGCGGCACTCGGTTTAGTCGCATCTCTCTCTGGCATAGCAGTGATATATATATTGCTTGACGCAGATTTTTTGGCAGCAGCACAATTCATGATTTATGTTGGAGGGATAGCAGTTCTTATCCTCTTCGCCGTGATGCTAACTGGTCAGATTAATCGTGCTAGCACGATTAATCGTTTAATGCCTCTGGCAATTCTTATAAGCGTGATAACTTTTTTTGGAATCGCCTATGGTATTACTCGAGAAGGTTGGAGATATTTGGAAGCGGAAGACGTTTTATTACCTATGGTTGGTAGTTCATCCAGAGAAGGTAGGTACTTAGCGGATATTTTATTCAATGATTTTCTGCTTCCTTTTGAACTTGCTGGTATTTTATTACTAGTCGCGACAATAGCGGCCTTAGTGATAGCGAGAGAGAAATAATATGGTCACTTTAGAGCACTATTTAATATTATCTTTGGCTCTTTTTAGCATAGGATTAGTGGGATCTTTGTATAGAAAAAATGTAGTGATCATTCTAATGTCTATAGAAATCATGCTTAATGGTATCAATTTGTCTTTAGTTGCGTTTTCTAGATATTTGATCCCTAATGAACTGGTCGGGCATATTTTTGTCCTATTTATATTCACGATAGCTGCGGTGGAAGTTGCAATAGCATTAGCTATTCTGATGGTTATTTTTTATAAGAAGAACAGTATTAATTCATCTGACTTGAACTTATTGAAATGGTAGAGGTGTAGGAGATGTGGGTGGAATTTAAAAGGGTTCGAGGCCTGACAGCTGCCAATATGTGGAAAGATTTATATGAAGGAGAAGGCTTACCCACCAGAATATTGCCAGACAAGATTGAGCACTGGGGTGATGAATTTGTGGAGTACCGAATTTGTGTTCCCAGAGCGAGGGAGCACGTAGCAGAAGAGATAGAGAGGAAAGTATAGTTGGCAGTTTATGAATTAATAGGCTGGGCTATTGTTCTCCTACCTTTATTTGCAGCTCTTGTGAATTTGTTGTTAGTTGCACCATTACTGGGCCCTCAGAGTCGTGTTGCTTCGATCCTCGTCGGTGGCGCTGTAGGGTCA
>JAPYRO010000040.1 GCA_029941095.1 Dehalococcoidia bacterium | reverse complement strand
CAATAGCTGTTACCACGATTACCTTTCCAGATCTGAGATCTAAAATAGGATGAATCTGGGTCATATTACTACCTGCTACTTGTTTGGTATGAGGAGGAGAGTCCGTAATTCTTATGAACGGTTCGTCTTTATAAAACTCCCTATACAAATCCGTTAACATTTTTTGCCCATCACTATTTATAGGCACTATATTATCTAAAGGATAAGTATATATAGTACTCAAAATACCCCTCGTCATAGGAATTAAATGGGGGGTGAAAGTTACTGACCAATCAACCGAAGAATTCAAATCAAATAATCCCTGCTGTATCTCTGGCAAATGCCTATGGCCCTGAAGGCCATAGGCTGAAACATCTTCATTAGCTTCAGCAAAATGGACGTTAAGGCCAAGAGATCGACCTGCTCCTGAAACACCAGATTTAGAATCTACTATTACGTCTTTAGTTATCATGTTTTCAGAGGCTAAAGGAGCTAAACCTAGTAACGCACCTGTAGGGTAGCAGCCAGGGTTAGCAACTAGCCGAGATTCTCTTACTTTAGCGCGATTCAATTCGGTCAACCCGTATACCGCCTCTTCCATATATTCTGGAGCTGGATGTTCAACATACCAAGACTCATATTCTTCCAAAGAATCCAGTCGGAAGTCAGCAGAAATATCAACTACTTTAACACCTTGATTTAAATACCCAACGCAAGCTTCAGCGCTAGCCTGATGTGGAAGCGCTGAAAAAATAACATCAGGATCTTTGATTTCATCCTCTTCACCTATTAATTGGTTCATCCCATCAAGATGGGGCAAAAACGATTCTAATTCGGTTCCTGAAGCACTCCGCCCAGTAACGCCCACTAAATCTACCTCGGGATGGAATTTAATCAATCGAGCTAGTTCCATACCCGCATAGCCAGTAACGTTAATAATGCCTGCTCTAATCATATAAAATTACCAACCCTTCTCTTCGATATGATTCCATCGAATAACTAAATTTAGGGTTACAGTATAAAACACAAATCAAACTAAAGTGATGCGGAAGGGCAAATTTCGCTTAAAACGCATCTTTGACAACGAGGCGTGATAGCTTTGCAAACATTTCTACCATGTTCAATCATGTCCATGTGCGTTTGGTAATATTTACTCTCATCAACTAATTCTTCCAAAATTTTATGTGATTTGTCTGCGGACAAGTTTTTATCTATTAGTCCTAATTTTTTGGACACACGAAGAACGTGAGTATCCACAGGGAATGTAGCCCTACCAAAAGAAAAAAGTAGAACGCAAGATGCTGTTTTTCGCCCCACACCCGGAATACTAGTAAGCCAATCCAGTGATTCCTGAATAGGCATCGAACTGAGCGAGTCTAGTGACAATTCACCATTCCTGGAAAAAATTTCTAGTAGTACGTTTTTTATTCTAGGAGCTTTTACTTTAGAAAGCCCTCCTATCTTTATCACAGACTCAATTTCTGTTGTGCTAGCCCTCATAACGCCCTCCCAAGAGGGATACTTTTGGGTTAAGCGTTCATAGCTGCGATATGTATTTACATCAGAAGTGTTTTGGGACAGAACTGTAAAAATCAATTCATCCACGGGTTCAAACCGTGGAGTCCACAAGCGAGCTCCATAAAGGGATTCCAATAACTCAACAGTTTCTTTTGCCCTTTGTCGCCTAATTTTCGATAGAATAGTCATACAAATATTCTACACTGCGGTAACCTAGCTACAAAAAGAAGAGAGGGTTTGATGCAAGATTTAATGGTGAACGCTTTAAAAGGGCATAACGCTGATTACGTTGAACTAAGATTAGAAACGCTAGATGGGAATCGTATTTCATATAGAGGACGAGATTTAGAAGATATCAGCAGTTCCCTCAATAGTGGTGGCTGCGCGAGAGCCTACGTTAACGGAGCCTGGGGATTTGTCACTTTTACGAAAACGGAAAATCTACGATCAAAAGTTGAATTAGCTGTACAGCAAGCAAGGATGGCGAATGGCAACGGAGGATCCATAATTGCCGCAGATCCTGTTATAACAACAATCGACCCGGTCATTGAGATGGATCCTTTCGAAGTAACTATTGAACAAAAAGTAGATAATTTGAAGGAATACATAGAAGCGCTCTGGACTGTAGAAACTTTACAAAGTACGAGTATCAACTACGGAGATCGAAAACGAACAACACATTTTGCAAATTCCGAAGGAAGTTACATTGCGCAAGAAAGAATCGATGTAACACTCGGTGCTAGAGCAGTCGCAAAAAAAGAAAATGACGTTCAACAATATGGTATTAGTATTGGAAGCCTTGGGGATTATGGAATCGTACTGAATCTTGAAAAACAGATGAAAGAAATATCAGAAAAAGCTAACGACCTTCTTTTGGCTCCTCAATTAGATGGAGGAGAATACACCGTCATATGTGACCCAATTCTTGGTGGGGTATTTGCCCACGAAGCCTTTGGCCATTTATCAGAATCAGATTTTATATATGAAAATCAACAGATGAAAGAAATAATGGTTCTTGGAAGAAAATTCGGAGGAAACCATTTAAATATTGTTGACGGCGCCAGCATTCCTGGATTAAGAGGGTCCTATGATTATGATGATGAGGGAGTTCCTTCGCAAAAATCCCAATTAATCCACGAAGGCAAGTTAGTTGGTCGCCTCCATTCAAGAGAAACTGCCTCAAAAATGGGGGAGTCAACTACTGGAAATGCACGAGCGATAGATTACAGACACCCGCCTATTGTTAGGATGACAAATACATACATAGAGCCTGGGGAGGCAACAGTTGAAGAGCTAATATCTGAAGTCAAAGATGGAGTATATGCGAAAAACTGGTATGGAGGTATGACCAGTATGGAAATGTTTACTTTTTCCGCTGGAGAAGCGTACAGAATAAGAAATGGCAAAGTAGAAGAGCTTCTTAGGCCGGTCGTCCTATCAGGCAACGTATTTACTACTCTTGAAAACTTAGATGCTGTTGCAAATGATCTTGATATGAATCAAGGAGGAGGATGCGGAAAAGCCGGCCAATCGCCCTTAGCAGTATCTAATGGAAGCCCGCACATAAGAATCCAAAACTGCCTCCTCGGAGGATCATAAAATGGATGCGCAAGATAAAGAATTATTAGAAAAGGCCCTGGATTATGCAACAAAAGCATCTAATCAAGCAGAAATATTACTGTATCAGAATATCTCAACTCCCGTGGGTTTTGAAGCGGAACAATTAAAAGATATTGAAACAAGGGAATCCTGGGGAATTGGAATAAGGGTTATAAAAGATGGAAAAATTGGGATCTCTTCAACAAACAATCCGGAAAATTACATGCTCGCTATTGAGCGTGCTCAAGATTTATCGAAATTTGGCCCTGAAGCCCATTTTAGCTTTCCGTCGGATCAAAATTTCGGTTCAGTAAATACAATTGATCCTTCCGTTGGATCAATACCGATCGAAAGAATGATTGAATCTGGAAAATCCATGATTCAAGAGGTTAAACCAGGAAAAAACGACGTTTTGTTTGATGCAGGTCTTCAAAAATCAACGTCTCAATTCGGGTTGGTTAATTCAAATGGGCTAAGCTTTTCCTACGAAAAAAGCAGTTTCTCTTCTTGGTTATCTGGAACCTTGATAAGAGGGACGGATATGTTATTCGTTTCAGAGAGAAAAAGAGGTATCCAACCGGATTGGGATTTTGGACCACTGATATCCGGTGTTGAACGGCAATTAGATTGGGGTAAAAATACAGTGGATTCACCTTCGGGAAACCTACCTGTTTTGTTTATGCCAAGAGCTGTGATCTCTATACTTCTCAGCCCATTCCTATCAGGCATAAATGGCAAATCAGTACTGCATGGATCCTCACCTCTAGCGGATAAGATTGGAACAAGAATTTTTGATGAGCGAATTTCAATATATGATGATCCTTGGCTCAACAATAAACTGACTGCTCGATTTGCAGATGATGAAGGTGTCCCAACAGTTCCAAGGCATCTCGTTAAAAATGGCATGTTGGAGACCATTTTGTACGACCTCCAAACAGGGGGGCAGAGTGGCAAGGAAAGTACCGGTAACGCATCCAGAGGCTTAGGTTCAATGCCAACAGTTACTAGTTCTTATCTAACAATAGCAGAAGGTAATTCAAGTACAGAAAACCTCCTAGGTAAAATAAAAGATGGGATTGTGGTCGAACAACTTATCGGAATGGGCCAAGGTAACACCTTAGGTGGAGACGCTGGAGGAAATATTTTATTGGGTTACAGAGTGAAGAATGGGGTGATCAAAGGCCGAGTAAAAGACACGATGTTAAATTGCAATATATACGACGCATTAAATAATTTAGATGAAGTTGGAAACGAATCTGAAGAGATTGGTGGATCGTTATTAAGCCCACCAATACTGTGTGGAGATATTTCTATTTCCCCACGTCAAGGTAAATAATTTAGACAATGGTTAACGAAGGTATTCTAAAAGCCATAGAAGACCCAGGGACGCCAATTGCGTCCTTGGAAGTCACTTTATTATCCGATATAGAGCCTAATTTCGCAGATATAGTATCAGAGAAGTTATCTGCTCTAGAATTAGAAAGAGAAACACAGATTCTGGATCATTTGATCAACATTACCGAAGATCGGTTCGACGTCAATTTCGATGAAATATTCCTAAGGGAATTAAATAGCCAACGGCAGGAAATAAGGGAAATCTCAATACATGGCCTTTGGGAATATGACGAAAGATCTCTAATAGAGCCGTTGTTGGAGATGTTAACAAAAGATGATAGTGATGCCGTCAAAATAGCGGCTGCTATCGGATTACGTAGGTTTTCCGTTCTTGCAGAGCAAGGCAAATTATTAGATCGGGATTCGACTAATATTTATGAAACGTTACAATCATTACTTGATGACGATCCGAGCGACGTTCAGCAGGAAACTCCAGCGGATATTAAGAGGCGAATAATTGAAGCTCTATCGCCGTATAATACACCAGAAGTTCGCGATATTATCTTAGATAATTACAACAGCTTGGATGAACGATTAAGAGCATCCGCAATATTCTCAATGGGAGAGAATGGAGACTCCGAATGGATACCCTATATACTAGACGAAATGGACAATCCTAATCCTGAGATCAGATTTGAAGCGGCAGGAGCAGCTGGAAGAATTGGAGATGAGTCTTTAATCCCTGACTTAGCAAGAATGGGAAATGACGTTAGTTTTGAAGTGGTTTCTCAAGTTGTAACAGCCCTAAATCTCATTGGAGGCAGTACCTCTATAAAAGTCTTAACGCGCTTTTTACAGCACGAAAATACTAATATTAGATCCGTTGCTCAAGATGCATTAGAAAGTATGGAAAAAGAACAATTATCTATAGAGGAAATATCAAGTGGGAATATATACGAACCATTTTCTACCCCTGCAGAGGAGCTCGACGAAATTTTTTCTAACTTCGATGAAGGGTTAGAGGATATTGATGAGTAAAATAAACAATGACCCACAAAAACCATAAATCGGTAGAGTCATCAGGTGGGGTAATATTTCGTCAAAAAGATGGCCAATTTGAGGTTGTGATTTGCGGACGAGTTAACCCTACACAATGGATGTTACCAAAAGGAACGCCCATCAATGGCGAGGCAAGAGACCAAACGGCTTTAAGAGAAGTTGAGGAAGAAACCGGACGAAAAGTTGAAATTATAGCCCCTCTTAAAAGAGTCCATTATAATTTTCAGTTAGGGAGCACAATTATTGAAAAAGATGTATATTTCTTTTTGATGAAACAAATAGGTGGATCTTTTGATAGACCCGATGATGAGTTTGATACAGTTCGTTGGCTAGCGGAACCAGATGCTCACAAATTTATGGCTTATGAAACCGATTTAGATGTTATCAAAATTGCTAGAGCTGCTGTACTACAAGAGGAGGAATTTGATTTCCATTAATGAAATGAATTTAAAAGGAACCAAAGTGAGGCTCAGAGAAAAATATACAGACGATGCCTGGAATGATTATGTTTGGCGGGCCGATTTAGAATTAGCGGAACTTGACGCGGCTCCTAGGCTAAATATCCCGTTTGACCAGTACCAGAGAATACATAAAGAGGATTTACGGTATCCGACGCCGCGAAGCTATCGATTCGCTGTTGAAACTATAGAGGATTCTACCCACATAGGGAATTGTATGTATTATGATCTTGATACAAAGAAAAACCAAGCAGAGCTAGGTGTGATGATTGGAGATCGCGGATATTGGAACGGAGGGTTTGGCACTGAAGCCGTTAGTCTCTTAGTCAATTACATGTTTCAACATCTCGAGTTGGATCGAATATATTTAAAAACACTAGACTGGAACATACGAGCACAACGAGCCTTCGATAAAATTGGGTTTTCTAAATATGGTGCTTCTCGGCAAGGGAAATATCAGTTTATCCTTATGGAATTAAGTAGGGGCGAATGGGAAATACCGAGTAACAACGAAATATAACAACAAAATCATCTATCATAAATCACCCAATTTATTTCTAATCTCTCCTTCGAATTCACTTTTCTGCCAGACACGCACGTCTTCTGATTCTGATATTTCTCTATCTATGGAATCAGGTAAGCGCGCAAGCTGATTCAAGCTGTTCGTAGGCCATATGAGAGGTGGGTCTAAATTCAATTTTTTCCCTATATGTTCTCGCCATTTCTTTAGTTCTTTAAATCTTGCGGCATATTCAACAACACCGATTTTTTTGTCTCTCTTAGCTTGAATCGGTCTGGGTATTCCATCGCCTTTTAACCCATCATTTATTCTATTTTTTAATTGTCGCAAGAATTGTTGAGATAATTTACGTGACAATCCTGAAATTTTATCAAAGGGAACGTATGGGTTCTTACTTAAATGTAAGAGCACTTCATTAGACATGATTTTAAACGGGGGAATGTCTCTTTTCCTCGCCTGCAAATCTCGGAATTCATATAAGGTTTTCAAAACAGATAGTTCTTTAGGTCCCAAAGCGTGACTACCTTTCATCGAAAAAAAAGCTACCTCAGGAGGTGCTGGGGGTGTATATCTCACATGCTCTATTCTCCTAAATTCTTCTTTAACCCAGTCCACTCTACCAAGGTCTTGTAATTTGGTTATCAAGCCATCTCTCAACTTAACTAGATAAACAACATCTGTCTCAGCATAGTTCAAAGCCTCTGTTGGCAGGGGACGAAGGCCCCAATTAGCTCGCTGTAATTTTTTGTTTTTCTCGATAACAATTCCTATCGTTCTTTCAAGAACAACATCGAGGCCAGTTCTCTCATAACCACAAAATTTCCCCGCTATGCTGGTATCAAAAATATTCCGAACGTTGAATTTCCAATCTCTGTCGATAACTCGAAGATCATTTTCTGCGGCGTGAATAATTTTTTGAACTTTTTGTGATTCTAGCAATTTACCTAGTGGGTTCATGTTGCTAATCGATAGAGGATCTATAATCCAAGTTTCAGAATCAGTGGCAATTTGAATCAGGCAAACTTTTTCTGGATACCCAAAGAAACTATTTGATTCAGTATCTATTGCAACTGTCTGTTCTTTCAATAGGTGATCAACTAAACTAGATAGATCTCTCTCATTGCTAACAAGTTTCTCAATCAATCGGAAATCTCCAAATTACTGATACTTGCAAGTAATCTTTTAACACCCTGTCCTTTGAACGCCACAGTAACCTCAAAGTCGTTGCCAAGCGGAGTTATAAGACAACCTACAACTACTCCTTCGCCAAATATTTTATGCTTCACATGATCACCCGGATGAAAAGGGCTGGTCTTACGACCGCGGTCACGCGATTGGGGTTCCCGACGGCTTGTCGAAGAATCTGGATCGAGAATATCTGTCCCTTTTGGTAAACGTGAATCACCCTCAATAGATATTAGGTGAGAAGGTATATCTTTCAAGAACCGAGATGGGCCCGCAGTCTGGCTCATTCCAGGATTATAATTACCATACATCGAACGATTTGTTGCAATGGTCATATAAAGCCTTTTACGGGCTCGCGTCATCCCGACGTAGCACAATCTTCGTTCTTCCTCTATTTCTGCTATGTCACCAGAATCTATAGATCTACGGTGAGGCAAAAGACCTTCTTCCATTCCAATCATAAACACTGCGGGGAACTCTAACCCTTTTGCCTGGTGCAAAGTAATCAGAGTAACCGCATCTGGTCCACTATCATCCATTTGATCCAGATCAGTAGACAATGCCGCTGATTCCAAGAAAGCACTTAACCCTATATCGGGCGCAAAATCCTGATAGTCTGATATCGCAGATCGGAGTTCAAGAATATTTTCCCATCTATCATCACTCTTATCCTGTTCTGCAATATATTTTTTATACTGAATACTTTCTATTAACTGATCAAATAATTGTAGGACATCTGCCTCCACGGCTATATTGTTCAGGTTTTTAAGCATAGCCATAAACAATTCCAGCTGTTTTTTTGCTCTTGTATTAATAGTTGAAACACTAGACTTTTCATATTGGAAATCTTCCCGTACCGAATTGGTGATTACTTCATAGAGTGACAAATCATTTAACTGTGACCACCCGTTAAGTAAAGACATTGTTTTTTGACCGATACCTCTAGCAGGAACGTTCACTATTCGGGCCAAACTAAGAGAATCAAATTGATTATGGATAACACGGAGATAAGCGAGCAAGTCCTTGACTTCTTTCCTTTCCCAAAACCTCAGGCCTCCTATAATTCTATAGGGAAGACCAGACCGAACAAACGCCTCCTCAGGTGCTCTCGACTGAGCATTCGTACGATACATAATAGCGATATCTCCGTATCTTAATCCCTCTTGATTCACTAATTTCTCGATTTCTGACGCGACTCCCAGAGCTTCCTCATGTTCGTTATAGTTATAG
>JAPYRO010000039.1 GCA_029941095.1 Dehalococcoidia bacterium | reverse complement strand
GTGTTGACCATGCCTCAGGATTATTAGAATCAGACGGCGCCGGAATAGAGCCTTGGCCATGTGTAAGTATTCCAAAAATATCACCGTCAGTTCTGTTTTTTGTTGCATCTAAGGTTAAATTTAGTGGAGGGTTAACACCTGCAGCTTCAAAATGTGCTGCCAAGAGTGCCGGTGCAGCGCCACCCTGTAAGTCCCCTTCGATACCGTGGCAAACTGAGCAATTACGAACAAATAATTGTTCTCCCTCCTCACGCACAAGGTCATTTAAAACAACAGGGTTAGCAGTAACCAAAGCCAAATCTTCTTGTTTCATTAAATCATAAGCCGGCGTTACAGTTACTTCTGCAGCAGGACCTCCGGTTCCCTTATATCCAATAGAATTTCTAGGTGCTGACATAACAGGCATTTCTTGTCGGCGAAATGCAGGTGAATAATGCATTTCTTGGAAGTTATCGACTGGATAAGCCCCTACAGAACATCCGCTCAGAAGAAACAGTAACATAGCAAAAAATGCCAGTACTCGTTTCTTCTTAGCAACAGATGATTTGATAGAATGCTGTTGTTGCATCAGCTGATTAATTCGTTTCACTTCTAGGATGACTCCCTCACTATATCCTCAGCGCCAGCAGCCTTTAAAGCTTCCTCTGCCTTTTCTAAGCGATCTTCCGTAGTAGTTACTATTAAACCGATATACCCCAAAGTAATTCTCGTATCATATACAGGGCCTTCGCCGCCAGGTCTGGGCAATCTACTTTCAAAAATAACACCAACAACAGTGAAAATCATCGCGAATAACAATGTCATTTCATACATAATGATGATCATTGCTGGTATCGCTAGAATAGGTTTTCCACCAGTAACTATCGGAAAAGCGGTTTGGGTCGCGGCCGTAAACAAAAATGCGATTGCAAAACCAATAAAAGACCCCGACAAAGCAAAAACAAATAAACGGTTCTTTTTTACATGCTCACCAAAGGCTCCCTCTGGATAAGGATTACCTGTAAGTACATCATAGTCATCCGACGTAAACCCGGCACTCTTTAGCTGACGAGCACCCTCTGCTGCAGTATCTGTATCTGCAAAAACGCCCATTAAATCTTTATTATCCGCCATTTCGAAGCTCCTTAACAATGACCACTACCAAACATTTTCCTCTTCTGTTTCTTTAATAATTCCGGGAAGCACTACCTGCCCAAATTGGACATCTTCTCTAAATACTACTCCTTCCTTCGCTTCCCAAGCAGGAACCAAAGGAACAAATTTAGCAAAAAGTAATAGTAAGAAGCCAACCATACCAAAGGACGCTAACACCACCAAGCTTTCAATTAAACTCGGAACATAATTAGACCACAGGAAGGTTAGCTCTTGTTTACGCTCAATCGCAGGAATTATCAGGAAGTATCTTTCCAGCCACATACCGATATTTACAAGAATAGATGTCCAAAACATAAGGGGGATATTCCGTCGTACCCGCCTGCTTAGCCACAGGGGTATAGGAATAATATACGAAGTAAACACCATAATCACCGTAATAGCATTAAAAGGCCATTCGAAAAGACGCCTTTCCATAACTGCCAACTCTTGCTCTTCTCTCGTATAAAATGAGAATGCAAAATCCAAGAAAAAGAAAAATAACCACAAGGTAGCGATTACTATTAAAAGTCTCCCGACTGCGTCGAAGTGATCTTCCCATATATAATTCTCTAGTTTAAATATCCAGCGCATCAAAGCCATTAGGGTCAGAACCATTGACACTCCGGAGTGGACCGCCCCGATGACAAAATATGGCGCATAAACCGTAACATGCCATGCAGGAACTACTGATACAGCGAAATCCCACGAAACAATACTGTGAACGGAAACGAAAACAGGAAGAATTAATGCTGACATAAGTAAGCCGAAAATTCCCTGCAGTTTCCACTGCCTGGGTGTTCCTCTCCAACCTAAAGCCAATTGTCCATAAATTTTCTTCCTAAGACCCGTGCTCTGATCACGAATTAGCGCAAAATCAGGAATAAGCGCTGTAAAAACAAAAAGTACGCTTCCGGTCAAGTAAGTTGTGATCGCAATTGGGTCCCAAACAAGAGGAGAACGAATATCTGGCCATATTCCTCTTGAAAAATCATATGGGAGTAACCAGTATATAATCCTCCAAGGCCTTCCAGCGTGAATCACAGGGTGTAACAAAGAAGTAATTAGAGAAAATATTGTCATGACCTCTGCGGCTCTTGTAATAGGTCTTTTCCATTCAGCTTGAGTCAGTCTCAATATCGCTGAAATCATAGTTCCTGCATGGCTAACACCAATCCAGAATACAAAATTCACGATGAAAAAGCCCCAGAAAGCGGGTCTTGCCAATCCCGTAACCCACAACCCCTGGTAAACAAGAATAGTAACCGCGGCGACGCCACCCATTAACAATATCATGGGGGGTATAAACGCTATAGCATGACGTCGTCTAAAGGAGAAAACGGGCCACAACAATTCCTCGTTGATCTGTGTGGGCGTTAATGTGGGTCGATCTTGCATATTAAGTTCTTTCTATCTCCTCTATATCGTTAGTCAAAAACAATTCCTCACTCCAATCATTATTCAGGTTTAATTACTACACTTACGTGTCCGACGCCCCATGGTTTAACAAATCTTAAGAGTAATGCTTGCCTCGTCTCCCACAAAGATACAAACCCAACCACTCTAGAAACTAGTAAGTACAAGAAAAGAATAGAAGAGATCATTCCAACCATGACAAACAGATCAGATATAGTTGGTGCATTAATCTCCGGGATATACTCTAGACCATGTCCACCTACTTGGTCCACCGACCAAGCATTAGCGTATAGCCTCATACGATCAAAGAAGCCGCCTATAAGTATAATTACTCCTACAATCGTTGGTCCCACAATGCTACGTCTCAAAACATTCCACATAAGTAATAGCAAAGGAAGAAAAAATGAAAATCCTATCGCTCCCAAAAACATTAGGAATTGAGGCCTGGAGAAAACAGATGGATCAGCATAGTCGCCAGAAATAAACAACGCTACTACCGCTTGTTCATGTGGCAAGCGAGCATACCAGAACAAAATAAAGGCACACCACCAGAAATAGAAATAAAACAGGCTGAGGGCAAGTAACAGGCGGCTATATCCCCAGAATTGTTCTAGCTCGAAATACCTACCAAAGCCCCCTAAACGGCGTAGTAAATACATAGTAACTATTAGCAACGCTGTGCCCATTTGAATGCCTGTAACAGCGTGAAATGCCGGGAAAATAGGATCCTTCCATCCAGGCACCAAAGTCATCGCGAAATCAGTAGCTAAAACCAGATGAGTCATAGCATATGCTGTAATATAAAATGCTCCTAAAATCCCTAACGCTGACTTATGTATCGACCACTGAGATTTCGTTCCATTCCAGTCTCTCGATAAAATTGTTGCTATCCTTTGGGCTCGACCTATTCCGTGATCCCTGACGCTAGCCAAGTCAGGAAGTAGAGATACATATAAAAAAGCTAACCCAGTCACAACTAATAACACCATCATTATTATATCTGGAAACCAGGGAGCAAGGGCCCAATCCATCCATAAACTATTTCTTCCTTCAATGGGAGGTGCAACTAATAAGATTGGTATGAAGAATATTAAATTAATTGGGCCAGCTATTGCAAACAGCTCTGCAGATCTACTAGTAGGGCGCCGCCACTGAGCACGTGCCATCCTCAGTCCGATGCTCGCCATAGGTATTCCCATGGTCACAGAAAATACATAAAAATATACAACTGCATAAAAATTCCAAGTTGTATGGTCACTGGACCCACTTGCAAAATGCATGATGAGTCCAACAAATCCAAGAATCGACAATACGCCAGAGATCAATAACGCTTTGCGCATCCTAGATCCTGTCTGAAGAGAATCATGTAATAATTCTTGAGTTAGGTCTTCCTGGGTAGCAGGAGCCCCAGGAATTACCACTTCATTTCCATCAGTTTTTTGCATTCTCGTATTTCTTTCTGCCTTTTTTACTAGTGAGCGTGAGCTTCTGCAGCAGCATGTTCATCAATTTTCTTTAGATATCTTATGTTAGGCTGAGTTCCTATTGATTCCTGTAGTACATATGACCTTTCGTCATTGTATAACTGAGATACTTGGCTGTCTGGATTATTGAGATTACCAAAAACTAAAGCATCTGTTGGGCAAGCCTGTGCACACGCAGTCTGAAGCCCTGCTATAGCGTCTTCGTTACCATCTCTTTTTGCAATCCTAGTAGCAGCATTAATCCTTTGGACACAAAAACTGCATTTTTCCATTATGCCTCGATCTCGAACGGTTACATCTGGGTTTAGATAATTATTATATGTTTCCGGCCAAGTGGGTCGACGATAATTGAAATACCGTGCATGGTACGGGCAATTATTTGCGCAATACCGCGTGCCAACACAGCGATTATAAACCTGGATGTTCATCCCTTGATCATTATGAAAAGTTGCATATACAGGACAAACCGGCTCACATGGCGCATTACCACAGTGCTGGCACAGCACTGGTAAGAATCTGGCTTTTACATCCGGATACTCGCCTTCCCAATACCTCTCTATCCGAATCCAAGCTATCGATCGATTCTCTTTGAAATCACGATCTAAATTAATAGGGATATTATTTTCAGCCATACAAGCTATAACACATGCCTGGCATCCCGAGCACTTATCAACATCAACTACCATTCCCCATTTTACGTCTGACATCTGTCACTCTCTCCATTCATAATTATCTAACTTCCTGTAACCTGAATAATTTGTGTTCCTTCAAGTTGCATACCAGTAATTCCACCCTCCATTCGAGGTAATCGAAGCCTCTGACCAGTACCACTAATTGTCACCTTGCTAACTCCCCAAGCCTGCGCTCCTGTACCCTCGACTTCGCTGATGGACAAAAGTTTCCTTACATTTGATCCAAAGTCTTTTGCATATCTTCCTGATGCTGTATGGCCCCTTCCCATAGGAATCCCTACCACATTCGGAGGTATCCCAGGGTGTATATATACTGGTGCCTGAATAACTGAAGATTCCTCACCAGTAGTTACTGATTCAACGTTCACTATATCCCCATCGCGCAAACCAAGTCTTTTCGCCTCGCGAGCATTAACCTCTACCCATGTCTCCCATACTACCGAAGTCACAGGGTCAGGAGTCGATTGTGGCCACGGTAAATAGCTTTGTGAGCCTGAACCAAGTCCCACACTAACAAAAGGAACGAGGTGATAAACACCACTATCCTCAGCTTCGGTCGGGCTATTTTGTACAGTAAGTTCCGAATCAGATAAAGACGCTAAAACAGGCCCCGGATTGGCTTGTTGAGCTTTAGTATCCCACCAGCCACCTCGCTGGAGTACTCCTGCCCAAAACGCCTCAAACGTCGCCCCCTGGATTGAACCTCTTCCTCGATTTCGCCTATGTACCTCTGACATTTTAGTTTTCACAAGGTCTTCCATATTTTCCCAGGCGATCGATTTATAACCAAGTTCTCGACCAACATGTGTGAGAATATCGCCAAACGGGCGATTATCGTAGACGATCTCATTTGCTTCATTAAGTAATGAGGGAACCACCGGTTGCTGAAGTGTCAATACGGGGTAGCCAGGACTTGGGTTCGGAACGCCTATATTCCAAGTCTCCAAATAATTTTGATCCGGTAGAACCAAATTTGCTAGCTCCGCACTTTCATCCATAATCGGAGAAAAAGATATAACTGATCCCACTTTAGATAGCTTATCTTTGAAATCAAGAACTTCTAAATTATGAACAGGGTTGGCTCCATGAATTAAAACCAAATCAAATTCACCTTGGTCCATCCTTTGAGTTACAGACTTCCAATCAGCGAAAGTATTAGGTGCTTTAAAATTATTTAACTCTCTAAGAGGAGAGTCTGCAGTCCATTGAATCCCACCTTGTTTTCCAATGTTACCTAGTAGAGCATTAATTAAAAGTGATGCCTTAATATTGAAGTTACCATTTTGTTGAGCTGACGCAGAACCACCTGCTAAAACAAGCCCTGGGGATTCTTCTGCTAAACGTTTAGCTACATTTTCGATATCTTTAGCCGAAATTACACCTTCGGTAGCACCTATCAGGGGAGCTATAGTCTCTGGAGAAAACGCAGCTAGCGCAATCGCTCCTCTACCACCAGTTATCTTATCCACTACCGATGCATCTGCTAAATTATCTCGTATTAGAACGTAAGCGACGCTTAAAGCAAAATTACTTTCCTGACCTGGTGCAATAGGAAGCCACTGATCGGCATTTGCAGCTGTCATCGAAAATCTAGGCCCTGCGTATATCAAATGGCCACGGACACCTGTCCCGCCACTTTCAGAACTTCGAAATTCTCCGTATGCTCTACTGTACTGTAGAGGCGCAACCCATGACTCTAAAAAGTCTGCTCCTATAGATAAAACGGTCTTAGCGTTCTGTATGTCAAAATGAGGAATGCCCTCTTCACCAAAAATATCACTGACCACATTGCGAAGCACGGTATCTTCAAGATCTTCAAGAACCATATGTTCAATTCCAGAAGCGTCTACAAATTCGTCTACCACATGAGACAAAAGCGTAGTGTCAGCGCCCGTTATGAGAAGTGTCCTCTTGGAGTTATTACTATTAAAAGCATCGACCACTCTCTGCATCCCATCATCCCAACTGAGAGAGGTCGTCCCCGCAATCGGATTTGTAATTCGATCAGGATGGTAAAGTGATTGAACTCCACTCAAGCAAGTCGGCAATAGTCGACCTCGATTAGTTGGATGGTCTGGGTTTCCCTCAATCTTCTTTGCTCGCCCTTCTAAAACTCGGACAATGATTCCATGATGCTCATTACAGATACCACACTGAGTCGCATACCAATCTTCTGTACCTGTAGCTAAATCTTCAGGCATATCTCTCGGGCTTTGTTTGATAAGTTCTCTTTCAGGAATAGCGCAGCCCGCAAACAGTATGCCAGCAACAGATGATGCTCCAGCTACTCTCAAAAAGTCTCGCCGAGTGAGATCCATCTTATTCCTTCCAATCCTTACAAATATTAACTATCTAATTATGACAGGTAGAACACTGAGTAGGTGCTCCGTTTTCTTTATGACAAGCTATGCAATCACCCATTTTGAGGGCTCCACCTTTTTCAGTTTTAACCTGGACAACTTGTTTCATCCCCGCAACGTCTCCATGACACGTAGAACATTCAAATCCCGCGGTAATATGAGGTTCATGTCTAAAATGAGTATGGTCAGGTAAACGATGTTGCCTAATCCAATTCAACGGTTCTTGAGATTCCCAAGCCGCTCTGATCTTCTTTGCCTCTGGATTCTCCAGACCTGCCACCTTGTGACAAAACATACATTGTTCTAAAGCGGGTACATTAGCTCCTCGATTGTCCTCAGCACCCGTATGGCAAAATTGGCATTCAAGAGCTAAAGTTCCAGCATGGAAATCATGCGGGAAAATTACTTCATTTTCAGGTAATGGGTACACAAAGGCCACTGCCTTAGGTGCAACAACTGTAAAAAAAATACCAGCAACACTCAGTAAAATTACTATTGCTATTATTGGTTTTAGTTTTCTTTTCACTTTGTCTTATACTCTGCTATCTACACCCAAACACGGGGATATACATTTCTCAATACTTCAGATGAGTTTATTACATTGACCATAGACCAAACAGCGCCCATGGCGAAAGCGATGGTCGCGCCGTAAAAGAATGGCCTAATTTTATTAGCAGCTTGGGGAATATGACCTGTTGTAACTAAAGAGGGGATAAAAGCATGAGCCATCACGAAATTAAGGGCCGCAGATATTTGTGCTCCAAAAAAGGCCCATATGAACGATAGTGTTACGGTCACCTGGTCCCAATCTGCTGATGTAAGAGCCGATGGATCTACTTCGTTCACTACTAATACCTCTAAATAAATACTAAATTAAAGTATCCAACCAAGAAAAAAAGCTCCGGTAAATTTCACCTTCACCAGTAGCCTTCCGCAAGATACCTTGCTATCTATGGAGCTGTCAATCCCTATTGAATCATTACTTTCATATTATTCAGCTCCACTCGGCTAATTAAACGTACATACCCAACTTAGTTCCACCAAGAACATGAATATGTGCGTGTGGAACCGATTGTAAAGCATCTTGCCCAAAATTAGACAGTAGTCTGTACCCATTAGGAGCAAATTCTTTACCAAGAGAGTCGGCAAGTTCCGCAGCTCTTCCAATATCGGACCATAGCTCTGACTGTGTCATATGCTTTTTAGGAACCAGCAATAGCTGAACTGGTAACCACCTTAACTGATTACGAAAAACAATAAATTCATCATCTTGATACCACACATCAGCGGGCTCCCTCCCGGCAATGATTTCGCAAAAAATACAATGTTGTAGATCATTTTTTTGTGTCATCAATGTTCACCATACGATCATAATTACCTTAGAGTTACTCCGTAGTTTGGGGCATCTATGTGAAAGGGGACGCTGAACCTTGTATCTGCCAAACGTGAAGCGATCCTCGGCTCGGATCTTTCAAGTTCATCTAAAGACAAATTTGTGGTTACTACAAGGGGAAGCCGTGCAACATATCTGTAATTAATTATCTGATAGAGTTTTTCTTTTGCCCAAGATGTAGTGCCATGTGCCCCGAGATCATCCAAAACCAACATTTCAACATGTTTTATTTCCTCGAATAATTCATCATAAGTGACATCGCTATCCGGGCGGAAAGTATATCTCAAATGGTCAAGTAAATCAGGAACCACCAAAAACAAAACACTGCGACCATCTGATCGAGCTCTGTGAGCTATAGAAGCAGCAAGATGCGTTTTACCAACACCATTTTCACCCATCAATACCAGCCAACCATCAGGGGTTTCCCCATAATTTTTAGCAAGAGTATACGCCATTTTTAAACTTGCTTTTTGAGGGGGCGATAGCTCAACTGATCCTTGTCGGGCTGGGTCAAAAGAGTCTACGGTCATTTCTTTAAATAAGGGGAGTTCTAAAGCATCGCTTCCACTCCATTTCCCATCTTCCACTC
>JAPYRO010000038.1 GCA_029941095.1 Dehalococcoidia bacterium | reverse complement strand
ATCTAGATGTGTCCTCTCCGACAAGTCATATAGGCAGCAAAATGGGAATAGATGCTACCCGAAAAAATAATCCGTCGGAGATGGGTACTAGAATGTGGATGCCAGATATTGCTATGGACCAAGCGACAATAGATACAGTATCAAAAAAATGGGATGACTACGGTATACGATGAGCAATCAAGCCAAATTAGACAAACCTTGGTCCCGCATGGGGAAAATAGGAGTACTTTTAGACTCTATCAGATTTGAACACTCTGTTTTTGCGCTCCCTTTTGCGTACCTAGGAATGATGATGGCCGCCGACGGGTTACCAAATTTAGATAAGATTTTCTGGATCACAGTAGCAATGGTTGCTGCACGAACATTAGCTATGGGTGCCAACAGATATATTGATAAAGACATAGATGCAAAAAACCCACGAACCGCTGCGAGAGCCCTCCCAGCAGACCTAATGAAACCCTCCGATATGATTATAATGTGTGCAGTAAGCCTAAGCATATTTATGTTTTCAGCGTTTATGCTTAACAGTTTAGCGTTCGCTCTATCGCCGATAGCCGCTTTGGTCATCGTTTTATATTCATACTCAAAGCGTTTCACATGGCTAAGCCACTTTTGGTTAGGCTTATCTGACGGGATCGCTCCGGTTGGAGGGTGGATCGCAGTATCAAATACGATAACAATTGAGTCGATCATATTGTGCATATCAGTGTCTTCCTGGATTGCCGGCTTTGATCTAATTTATCAGTGCATGGATAGAGAATTTGACATACAAAATGATCTTAAATCCGTACCTGCAAGGTGGGGTAATAGCGTATCACTAACATTGGCAAAAATAATGCACGTAGTAACTGTGGTAACTTTACTGATTGTAGGATGGATTCACGGTTTATCTCTGATATACTTTGTAGGAGTGGCAATAGCATCATTACTACTTGTCTACGAGCATAGTTTAGTGACAGCTAATGATCTAACGAGGGTGACGTTAGCTTTCTTTAAGGTAAATGGGTACATTGCTCTAACAGTATTCGCTTTCACTGCTGCTGCTATTCTGCTAAATTAACTGCACAAACGGAGACGCAATCATGGCATCAATCATAGTGGGAATAACTGGCGGTAGTGGAGTAGTAATCTCAAAAAAGGTAATTGATTTGCTTTTAAATAATGGGCTTAGCGTCGACATGGTTTGTTCTAACGCAGCAAAGCAAGTATGGATGCAGGAAATGAAAGAGCCTATTTCAGAAGCGATTAACGAATGGAACCAGAACCCAAATTTCACTCAGTACGCTATCAACCAAATAGGAGCTCCCATCGCCAGCGGTACCCATAATGTAAAGGGAATGATTATAGTCCCTTGCAGTATGTCTACAGCAGCATCGATCTCACACGGTTTGTCAGATAACCTTATTAGAAGAGCTGCAGATGTTACCATCAAAGAAGGAAGACCACTTACCATAATGGCTCGGGAAACACCATTATCTGTCATACACTTAAAAAATTTGCAGACTCTTGCAGAACTCGGAGTGACAGTACAAGTCCCCGCCCCTGCCTTCTATCTTGAACCTAAAACCATTGATGATATTACTGACTACCTGGCGAGAAAAGCAATAACATCGTTCGTATCTCAGGAAGATCTACTTTCAGGACAATTTGAATACCAACAAGGTGCCGACGAAGCATAATAGAATTTATTGGAGGAGCAAATTGAAGAAAGAAATTAGTCGTTTACTACTACCTCTATTAACGGTTTTAATATTACCCATTTCTTTAGTTGGATGTTCGCTTTTTGAAGATCCTGTAGATTATAATCAGCCTATCAGAATTGGGTTGCTACCAATTATCGATAGCGTGCCATTTTACGCAGCAGAAGCTGACGGCCTTTTCGAAGAAAATGGCTTGAACGTCCAATTAGAAACATTCGCTAGCGCCGCTGAGCGAAACGTCGCACTTCAAGCAGGGGCGATCGATGGACAACTAGCAGATTTAATTGCAACGGGATTGCTCAACAACGACGAGCATTTAGTTCAAATAGTTAAGACGACATATCGCGCAAATGACGAGAAAGGTATGATCGCTTTGATCGCTGGCAAAAATAGCGACGTAAAGTCACCGGCAGATCTCAAAGGGAAAGAGGTCGGGATATCGTCAAACTCTTTAATTGAGTACCACCTCGATATGTATCTTGATGAGGCTGGAATCAATAGGAGCGATATCGTCAAAGTAGAAATCGCGAGTATACCAACTAGATTCGAGCTACTATCCGCCGGTCAATTGGAAACTGCGATTCTACCGGAACCCTTGACTACACTCGCGGTTAAATTTGGTGGAACCATCATCATGGACGATCAAAATAGTAGATTAGGGCTCAGCGTTCTAGAGTTCAAAAAAGATTTCATAGACGACCATCCGCGCTTAGTTCAGTTAATTGTCGAAATTCACGATACATCAATTAGTAACATAAATAGCAACCCCTCAAATTACGAACATCTTTTATCGGAGAAAGCAAGACTTCCCGAGGTGTTACAGGAATCATTCCGAATGCCGCCTTTCCCAGTGGGAGATGTTCCAACAGAAGCCGAAATCAAAAGATCAAACGATTGGCTTTTATCTAAAGGCCTGATAGATTCAGCAAGAAGTTATGAGGAAGTAGTGAATACCGAGTTTACGAAGTAGACTAAAGCGAGCCACGATGGTTTCAAACCAACTAATTGCTAATTTAAAGAACGTAAGTTTTGACTATGCACCATCTGTGCAGGTGCTACATAATTTCTCTTGGGAAGTTAATGCCCATGAATCTTGGTCAATAATAGGCCCTTCCGGTTGTGGTAAAACTACTTTACTTTACTTATTGACAGGCCTTCTCTTTCCTTCGCAAGGAAAAATAGAAATAGAAGGGACGCCATTAAAAGGCCCCCGAGAAACAACGGGACTGGTACTCCAAGACAGAGGGCTACTGCCCTGGTCAACCGTTTCAGAGAATATTGCTCTTGGTCTGAGAATAAGAAATTTTGGCAAAGAGCAGATCAAAGAAAAAGTTCAATTATGGCTATCTAAACTGGGAATAGAGGGGCTCGGCAATAGATATCCGAATCAAATCTCTGGTGGCCAAAGGCAGCGAGTCGCCCTGGCAAGGACCCTCATTTTAGACCCAGATCTATTGCTCATGGACGAACCTTTTACTGGGCTAGATGCAATAACAAGTGAATCACTTTACGAAGTATCTCTAGATCTCGGAATCACTAATGGATTAAGTTCGATCATAATTACCCATGATATTAACGAAGCACTAAGACTATCCAAGAAAATACTGGTCCTACCCAATAAAGCCTCAAACAGGCCGGTAATAATCCAGAATCCCGCTGGAGGGCTCCGTGAGTATCCTGAAACTTCAGAGTTTCAAAACATGCGGTTAAAGCTTAGGCAGGCCATCAAATTATGAACCCCCGTAGAACATACATAGCAATACTGGGACAGATAGGGACACTAGGGGTTTTTATATCACTTTGGTATCTGGCATCCTCTTTACTCAATTCAAATGTACTCCCAGATCCAATATCAGTGTTCCACACACTATTCCAAGAACTCACTAACGGATTATTAGTAGATCATATTATGATTAGCTCATACAGAGTAATAATTTCAATAGTAATTAGTGCTTTCATCGGAACTTCTGTAGGCATAGCAATAGGTATGAACCAAAGGGCTTACTCTATATCCGCTCCTGTCATATATTTGACCTACCCTATACCGAAAATTGTATTTCTTCCATTGGTATTGTTGTTCTTAGGTCTTGGAGATGCGAGTAAGATATTTCTCATATCATTGATACTATTTTTTCAAGTAGTACTTCTGGTACGGGACAATGTTCGAGGTGTGAGCCCAGAGCTGATATTATCCGTAAAATCACTCGGTGCAGGTACGCTTACAATGATAACCAGAGTGTATTTTCCGGCCGCGCTTCCAGGCCTATTCTCGGCACTAAGAATAAGCACCGGGGTAGCGATCGCAGTATTATTTTTCGTTGAAAGTTTTGGTACCCACGAAGGTTTAGGGTATTACATTCTTATCGAATCTTGGGGTCGTTTAGCGTACGAAGAGTTATATGCTGGAGTATTATCAATGGCTGCCCTAGGTCTAACAATATATTATCTATTGGATGCTTCTGAGCGTTATTTTTGTAAATGGAACCAGCGCTAGCCTATAAAAAGATCCTTCTAATTGTACGATATTACAGAAAACACACGTACCCCGTCTCTAATCACAACAATTTTTCTATCCCCAGTTGCCTAAGATTTATTCTGCAACCCTTTCTTTAATCCAAGTAGGGTTAGTATCTATGGCATCATTAACTGTGACTCTTGTTGGAACCCCTCGGTCAGAACTATACGTATAAATCTCTTGATTTCCATCTTGATCAGAAACATACGCGAAAGTCACACCATCTAGAGCACCACCCCAGTCAGGGCGGGTTTGGTTCGAATCTGGTTGGTTAGTTATGTTCCCAGGTTTACGCCCATCTGGTTCAACTCTATAAATCTCCCAATCACCATCAAGATTAGTGCTAAACATCAGTGCTCGACCAGTGGACTGGAAAGTTGCATAGTCCTCAGAGTTCCCTAATTCCTGGAAATTACCGCTAGCCCTAAATGTTTCTTTCGGGATAGTGGCTCTTGCTTTTCCTTCAAGATCTATCAAAAGTAGATCCATGCTATCGTCTGAGGTTCCAGCACTCACTATATACCCTAATCCTTGCATATTTACTCGAGGATGACGATGCTTAATAGAGTCATCTTTAGTTAATCGTGTATAACTAGAACCATCAGCCGAATTGATGGAGTAAATTTGGTGATTACCATCCGCAACTTGTGGGTCACTAACTGACACAATCAATAGGTTTCCCTTAAATGACCATGTTACGTAATCAATGACACCGGGTATGCCTCCATTAGATAGATTCTGAGCACCAGTGCCATCAGGGTTCATCGTGTAAATATCAGTAGCACCATCAATGGTTTTTATCCATGCTAATTTAGTCCCATCTAAACTTAAGCTTGGATTAGCATCACTTGCTTGGTCTTCGGTAAGTCTTTGGAGATTAGTGCCATCATGCCATATAGAATAGATCTCCCATTGCCCGTCCCTATCAGATTGAAAATATATGGGTGTCCCTACAGGTTCGGAGCATGCTGATGATAAGCCGATTATTATGGACAAAATTAATAATATAAATAACTTGTTAGTAACCACATTACGCTCTCTTTCTTTTCACTTAATTTAGGTTTAGTAGATTAGTGCAGAAGGGGCCCAAGTTATGGTACCTCTATTTAATCATAAATTTTCTTTTCTAATTTAACGTCCGCGCAATCGAGGATCTAACACATCTCTAAGCGCATCTCCAAACACGTTAAAACCAAATACCGCAAGACTCAATGCTATGCCAGGGTAAATAATTACGTGAGGAGCCAATTCTGCAAAGTCGAGAGCGTTTGCGTTAAGCATACCACCCCAGGAAGGGTATGGTTCTGGAACACCTAATCCAAGAAAGCTTAAAGACGCCTCTGTAGTTATAGCAGATCCCAATTGGCCAGTTACAACAATAATCCATGGAGCCATGGAGTTAGGCATAATATATCTAAATATCAGACGCGCGTGCCCAGCACCAATCGTCCTTCCCGCTAAAACATAATCAGTACTAACGACACTAAGTGCTTGCGATCTTACTACTCGAACCATCCTTGGTAGAGTCGGAACCGATATCGCAATAATAGTAGCTTCAATGCTAAAAGTCTGGAGTATAGCTACGATTGCCATAGCCAAAATTAATCCAGGAAAAGCTTGTAAAACATCAACAATTCTTTGACCGATAAGGTCGGCTTTACCACCAAAATACGCGCTCGTAACACCAAGTATACCCGCAATACTACCAGCTCCCAGAGCTACGGCAAATCCAACGTATAATGATATTTGTGCACCATAAATTATTCTGGTAAACAAGTCCCTTCCATAACGATCTCCACCCAGCCAGTTTGCACCATCCGGTGGAACTAACTGTGCAGTCGCACTAAGAGCATATTTATATGGTTGCGTACCCTCATAACCCGCTGCATTTGCTGCAAGAAATGACCAGAGGTCAGCCGTAGTAGCGAGAAAAACTAAAATGGCACACAATATTAAACCCATCAATCCTAAGGGACGTCTTTTCCAGAGCAACCAATTCTGTTGGAAGGCGTTTCTTTTCCTCGCTCCTCCCAAAACCTCGGCAATGTCTGCTTCTCCTTGGGCTGCCATAATTATTCTCCTTAAAAAATCAACCGTACTTTATGTTTTTATAACGGAATCAAACATTAGTATCTAATTCTCGGATCCAACCATCCATAAATTAGATCAACGCAAAGATTAGCGATCACAACAGTGAACCCTGTCATGGTCACAACAAGCTGGACAACCGGATAGTCTCTTTGGTTTATAGCATCTACCATCATCCTACCAATACCAGGGAGGCCAAATACTTGCTCGGTAACAATAAGTCCCGTAACAGTAAGTGGAATAAATATTCCTATCAGCGTTATCACTGGTATCATAGCGTTTCTCATCGCATGTCGAACAATGATAACGTTTTCTCTCAAACCTTTAGAGCGAGCAGTTCTAATATAGTCTTCTCTCATAACTTCTAACATAGTGGCTCGCATCATCCTGAGCGGAACTCCCATCAAAAACCCTAACCCAATAATTATTGACGGCCATATTAACTGTGACAAATTACGGATGGGATCCTCCCAGAGGGGTACATAACCTTGCTCAGGTATCCATCCAAAAGATCTTACGAATAGAAGTATCAACATCATTCCGCTCCAAAAGGTTGGCACTGAAATACCCAAAATCGCTATGATACGAATCGCATAGTCAGCCCAAGTATCTTGTTTAAGCGCGGCAATCACGCCACCAAGAATTCCTAATGTACTGCCAAGAAGCAGACCCATAATCCCCACTTGAGCACTTAAGGGGAGCTTCCTTGCAAGCAGTTGAGTCATCTCAGCGTTATAAAAATAGCTCTCACCCCAATTAAAAGTGACTAGTCCCCACAACCATTCAAAATATTGAATATACAGGGGTCTGTTCAAACCTAATTTTTCCCGAAGGGCTTCTAATTGCTCCGGGGTTCCCACTAACCCAGAATCACCGCCAAGTATTAAAACAGCGACGTCTCCCGGGGCAACCCTCATCACTCCAAAAACTACGACCGTAACCCCTAATAGGGTCGGCACAGCTAACAATAGACGTCTGATAACATAGGTCCACATGATAACTTCTATCCTCCCAATTTATGGTTAGTCAGTTATGAAAAAAATCAATGTCGAAAAACATTAATTTTGATCACTCTAGGCAGACATTTGATTCCTGTCAACCCATTATCATCAATATCGATAAGATACGAGAATTTATGGCCAGAAACCTCATTTTATTGGTCATATCGAGTTAAATCTAAAATTACCCGTTTTCAATTATATGAATATCCCATCAAAACAACATCTTTATCTTTACCAAAAACGTGAGTCACTGAAGGCAAGAAACCCCATCGTTCAAATTGCTTATTCTCAAAAAGTTTAATGCTAGATAAATTATCAGCATAAATGACAGCAATTAGAATAGATATATCTTTAGATGGAGCATTTTCAATTACTAGATCGACAAGGGCGGACCCTAACCCTTGCCTTCTATTGTCTGTAGATACATAAACACTAATTTCCGCTGTATGTTTATATGCTGGGTTACCATAATAATCTCGTACACTCACCCATCCATAGATATTTTGATCACTTCCAGTTGCAACCCATATGGGCCGTGAATCAAAACTATGTTTTCTAAACCAATCTACACGATCTTCTACAGCTAAACGTTTTTCGTGAGAGGTAAAACCTTGCATTATCGCCTGGTTATAGATATCGACTATTGCGTCTAAATCATGCTCGTTAGCGTATCGAAACTGTATATCCATTGTACTGCGCACTCGTATTAAAAAAGCATTTTATTTGGGACCAAAGATGCCATACTGACACTATAACATCGAAGATAGCCTATTTGGTGCCCCCAAGGGGGTTCGAACCCCTGTTGGCGGCTTGAAGGGCCGCAGTCCTAGGCCACTAGACGATAGGGGCACGTTAAAGAGCCGTTCAAACTATACCCAACAAACATCTACATGTAAAAGGTTTAACGACAAGAATATTAGGATCTAGACGCCAAAACATTAAATTATATCTAAAAGGCCACATCACTCTAAAAAGGACTTTGGTCCAAACCATTGAAAAAAGATAGGACCAGTTCGTTGTATTCGCTGGCTCTTTCAAACGGAGCACCGTGTCTCGTGGGGAAAATATTAATACTAACGTCGGAGCCAGTCAAAGCATCTTGGATTTCTAGCGCCTGCTCTGGGCCCGTATATTCGTCTCCAGAGCCTACAATAATTAAAGTCGGAGCAGTAATTTCGCTAAGGGGAAATTCCTTTGATTTACCCCGTGCTCCAATAACATGAATGTATTTTTCAACATTATTCGAAGTCATAATATTTCTGTGCCATTCAATAATTTCAGGCCTTGCTAAGACAAATTCAGGGGTGTAGACACTTGATAGCCATCCCTCAAATACTGAATCCATACCCCCAGATCTTATCGATTCTTTCCGATCTAATATTGCTTTTACAGTATCGTCTGAATCAACTGTATCGATATCTAATTTCCCGCCATTCGATATTACTAAGCCCCAGACTTGTTCCGGAAAAGTAGCCGCGAAATTTCTTGCAATTCCAGCTCCCATGGAATAACCCAGTACTCCAGTACTACTTATGTTCAAAGAGTGAAGCAACCCATTTAGATCTTGGACAAAGGTGTTTTGAGTAACCTCAACATCCAGAGGAGTTTCCGTTGCTCCGTGCCCACGAACATCGTAGGTTAAAACCCTATAAGTTTTCTCAAGATCTTTAACTTGATGTTCCCAAGCCAGATGATTATCTCCAGATCCATGAATAAGAGTTATCCATGGATGATCAGAATGACCACTTATCTCATAATATTGTCTTATTCCATTTGCTAATTTAAATTGCCCTGTAATTTTACTACCCCTTTATCTATCTAATAAATAATTCTTTTTTACCTACGGGAACAAAGCAAGTCCCATCAACCCTTGGGTC
>JAPYRO010000037.1 GCA_029941095.1 Dehalococcoidia bacterium | reverse complement strand
TTGTTAAAGAGGGTGATGCACATCAAGTTAAGATTCTGCGAATTGAACCTGAACGAAGAAGGCTTGGCTTAAGTATCCGCCAGATTCAAGATGAGGTAAGTGTTTCTGAATCTACGCTAGAGACCGAAGTGTCGTCTGATGGACTAGATTCCAGTTCTGATGAGGAACAATCGGATACAACGATCCCTGAAAAAGTTGACGAAACTGTTTTGGAGGATCAAGCTGTTGAAGAAACTTTAGAAGAATCTAATGATTCCGTAACTGTTGTGGATGAAGTTTCAGACGAAGCATCCGAAGATGAAGATGAAGAAACCGTAACTGTTGTGGATGAAGTTTCAGACGAAGCATCCGAGGATGAAGGTGAACAAACCGTTGCTAATGTGGACTCAGAAGACACATCAGCTGATGATTTAGGGGAAGGTAAATCTGGTTAGTAATTAAGGTAGTCTAAACCAAAGCATATTAAACTTAGGAGTTAAACTATGACTAGCAGATTTGAGAAATTTTCAGAGAGAGCTAGACGAGTACTATCCTTGGCTCAAGAGGAAGCTCAACATTTTAATCACAACTATATTGGCACAGAGCATGTTTTGCTGGGGTTGGTTAGAGAGCCAGAGGGAGTTGGGACGAGAGTCTTGATATCTATGGGTATTGATCTTTCTAAGATTCGATCTGCCGTTGAATTCATTATCGGGCGAGGCGAAAAACCGACTGCCGGTGATGTAGGTTTAACCCCCCGTGCAAAAAAAGTTATAGAACTTGCTGTAGATGAAGCCCGTCAGATGTCACACCAATACATTGGTACCGAGCATCTACTGATTGGGTTACTTAGAGAAGGTGAAGGAGTCGCAGCTGGAGTGCTAGAAAGCTTGGGCGTCACATTAGATAAAGCTCGTGATGCAACTACCAAAATATTAAGTGAAGGTGGGCAAAAATCGGGATCGCGTTCATCCACAAAAACCCCAACTTTGGATCAATTGGGCGTTGATTTGACAGTTATGGCTAAAAAGGGTGATCTCGACCCAGTCGTTGGTCGATCGAAAGAAATAGAAAGAGTTATCCAGATTTTATCACGCAGAACTAAGAACAACCCTGTTTTAATAGGGGAACCTGGTGTTGGTAAGACAGCTATCGTAGAGGCTATGGCTCAAAGGATGGTTGCCGGTGATGTCCCTGAAAGCCTTGCTGGGATGAGACTTGTGACTTTAGATATGGGTGCCTTGGTTGCTGGGACTAAGTATAGAGGAGAATTTGAGGAACGACTTAAAAAAGTAGTTGACGAGTTGAGGGCAGCGAAAAATACTATTTTATTTATAGATGAAATGCATACACTTGTTGGAGCTGGTGCGGCAGAAGGTGCCGTAGATGCTTCAAATATTCTTAAGCCATCTCTGGCCCGTGGTGAGATTCAGACTATAGGAGCGACTACACTGGATGATTATAGGAAACATATTGAACGTGATCCAGCTTTGGAACGCCGTTTCCAGCCCGTAACTGTTGAGGAACCATCGTCAGATGATACTACGGAGATTCTAAAGGGAGTGAGGGGTGCGTATGAAGCCCATCATAATCTGAAAATAACTGACGAAGCTATATATGCCGCCGCTAACTTGGCATCGAGGTATATTGCTGATCGTTTCTTACCAGATAAAGCAATAGACCTTATTGATGAAGCAGCAAGCAGGGTGCGTATTAAAGCATCTTCAACACCTTTGTCGGTGAAGGAAGCCATGACCGCTTTGGAAAGAGTTAGGACCGAGAAAGATACAGCTGTTGAGGCGGGTAATTTTGACTTTGCTTCAGAGATGCGAGAGCGAGAAGTAAGCTTAGCTGAGCGAATAGCGAAACTTGAGCAAGAGTGGCAAAAAGAACGCACTGATGTTGAGCCTCAGGTAACTGAAGAAGATATAGCTCAAGTAGTTAGTATGTGGACTAACATCCCTGTCATGCGTTTAGCCAAAGAAGAAACAGCCAGATTGATCCATATGGAAGAAGCAATGCATGATAGGATCATTGGCCAGGATGAAGCAATCGTAACTGTTTCAAAAGCAGTTAGAAGGGCTAGGGCTGGTTTGAAAGATCCTAGGCGACCCATAGGTAATTTTATGTTCTTGGGACCTACAGGTGTAGGAAAGACCGAATTAGTTCGCACTCTTTCAGATTTTATGTTTGGCTCTGAAGACGCAATGATTCGGTTGGATATGTCCGAATTTATGGAGCGCCACAGCGTAGCAAGGTTGGTTGGTTCACCACCAGGATATGTTGGTTATGAGGACGGAGGCCAATTAACTGAAGCTGTTCGCCGGAAGTCGTACTGTGTCATTTTGCTGGATGAGATTGAAAAAGCACATCCGGAAGTCTTTAACATACTTCTACAAATATTTGATGATGGTCATTTAACCGATGCGAAAGGCAGAAAAGTTGATTTTCGGAACGCGGTGATTGTGATGACATCAAATATAGGTGCAGAAGTTATCAAGAAAGACTCGGAAATAGGCTTCTCACTTGAAGTAGATGGCGTTAAAGCGAGGAAGAAATCGTACGAATCGATGAAAGATAAAGTACTGAATGAAGTTAAGCAATACTTCAGGCCCGAGTTTCTGAACCGCATTGATGCCCAAGTAGTTTTCCATGCTTTATCGGAAGAACATATACGTGAAATAGTCGATCTTATGATTGGAGAACTTGAAACACAGCTTACAGAAAAACAGATTACTATTGAAGTTACCAATGAAGCTAGGGATTATATTGGTCAAGAAGGATATGATGAAACTTATGGAGCTCGTCCCCTTCGTAGGGTGATACAGAATTTAATTGAGGATAAATTATCTGACATGATTCTGGAAGGAACCATTCAAGAAGGTAATGATATTCTTATAGATTTTGTTGATGAAGATATATTTATCAGCGTCAAAAAATTGGTAGAAGGTAGCACCCCCGAAGAGGTTAATGATTCTGAAGTTGTTGGTGAAAAAAGCACGGTTGCTTAGAAATAATTAATTTTATGGAATTGCTATACGGGCGTTTTGATTTTTTACCAGAGTTAATTTCAACCTAAATGCATAGTATCCTCCCAAAAATCACAGCAGGTTATAGGATCAATTATGGCTAAAGGCAAATTAGCATACAGTTGCACCGCTTGTGGAAATGAGTCTAATAGTTGGCTCGGGAGATGCCCCATATGTGATTCCTGGGGCTCTCTTGTCGAAATTGAGCTGAATGGTCACCCTGGATTGAATGAAGCGAACTTAATTTCGCCATATAAATTCTCTGAGATAATGGACTCGAACAAAGATCTTGATAGGATTTTCTTTGGGATGCCGGAGACTGAAAGAGTTTTTGGAGGAGGCATGGTCAAAGGTTCTACAACTTTGTTGGTTGGCGAACCCGGAATAGGTAAATCAACTCTGTTGCTTCATTTGGCTGATGGTTTGATCGGTCAAAATGATGAAAAAATTTATTATATAGCTGGTGAGGAATCACCGGTTCAAATAGGTATTAGAGGGAAGCGAATTGGTATCAAAGGCAAACACTTAGAAATACTTCCCGAAACTAATGTAGATTTGATTATCGCTGAGTTAAACAAAAACCAACAATCAATGGTCATAATAGACTCTATTCAAACATTATTTGATTCGAACCTAGATTCAGTAGCAGGGACTATAGGGCAAATTCGTGCGTGTGCTTCTAAACTTATATCTTGGTCTAAGGTTTCAACCGTACCTCTTTTAATGAGCGGGCATTTGACTAAAGAAGGTTCAGTAGCAGGACCTAAAGTACTAGAGCATTCTGTTGATGTGGTTCTTCAATTAGATGGGGATAGTTCTGGAGCGTTTAGAACTCTTCACGGCTTAAAAAATCGATTTGGCTCTACAAATGAAATGGCAGTTTTCGAAATGCGTGAAAATGGCCTGATTGAAGTTCTTGACCCTTCTAGCGGCTTGATAGCGGAAAGACCGAAAGGGGTTCCGGGCTCCGTCGTGGTTCCAATAATTGAGGGGACCAGACCGTTACTGGTTGAAGTACAGTCTCTCGTTTCTCAAACAGGGAACTCTTTTGAGCCAAGGAGAACGGCAACGGGTATAGAGTTAAACAGGTTAGTTTTAATATCTGCGGTACTTTCAAAACGTTCTTTAGTTGATTTAAAAGGTAAAGATATAATTGTAAATGTTGTTGGGGGTATTCGGGTTAGTGAGACTGCCGCTGATTTAGGTATCGCTCTTGCGATCGCTAGTAGTGCGCTAGATAAGGAATTTCCATCGAATATGGCTGCAGTGGGCGAGTTGGGTTTGACTGGGGAAATCAGGAGATCCACGTATATTGAGAGGCGAATTATAGAGTTGGCTAGGTTGGGCTTTGAGAAGGTACTAGTTCCCGCATCCTTTGTCCAGGGTGAACCATTAACTGAAGTGAACATAAAATTAGTTGGAGTTAATAATATTCAGGATGCTATCAAAAAGATCTAAAATTATACTCGAGCAGACCGGGGAAAAATATATCATGTTCCTTAAATTAACTTGACGTGATCCGTCCTAACATTCATACTTAAATCCGCTAGCAAATGCTAGTTTATTTTTTTGTGATGTCGAGTAGGGTTTGACTGTCGTGTGGCCCGAGTGGCGCAAGGGTAGCGCAGCCGATTTGTAATCGGCAGGTTAGCGGGTTCGAATCCCCTCTCGGGCTCCAAGAAAAAATTGATTTACTGGTGTACCCGTAGAGAACAAAAAATTATCGGATTTATTAGATTTAAGCGGGCCCACATAGCTCAGCGGTAGAGCACGTTCTTGGTAAGAACGAGGTCACCAGTTCAATTCTGGTTGTGGGCTCCATGGTGAAGGAGGCTTAGATAAGTCATGGCCAAACAGAAGTTTGTGCGGAACAAGCCGCACTTGAATGTGGGGACTATTGGTCACGTGGACCATGGTAAAACGACGTTGACTGCTGCTATCACGAAGGTTTTGAATACCACTGGCACCAGTGAATTCCGAGCATTTGATACGATAGATAATGCGCCTGAAGAAAGGGCACGTGGTGTCACAATTAACATATCTCATGTGGAATACGAGACTGCGATAAGGCATTATGCACATGTAGATTGCCCAGGTCACGCGGATTATATAAAGAATATGATTACAGGTGCAGCTCAGATGGACGGCGCAATTCTAGTTGTGAGCGCTCCCGATGGGCCGATGCCACAGACAAGAGAGCATATTTTGTTAGCTCGTCAAGTCGAAGTGCCAAGAATAGTAGTTTTTCTGAACAAAGTTGATCAGATGGATGATGAAGAACTACTTGAACTGGTTGAAATGGAAGTTAGAGAACTGTTATCCCAGTATGATTTTCCTGGAGACGAAATTCCGATAATTCGTGGAAGTGCTCTAGGTGTTCTTGAAGAGTCCTCTGACGATATAAATTCTGAAGTTTACCAACCAATTGTTAAATTGATGGAAGCCGTCGATACCTATATACCAGAGCCAGATCGACCTAAAGACCAACCTTTCTTGATGCCTATCGAGGATGTGTTCGGAATTAAGGGAAGGGGTACGGTTGTTACGGGTCGTGTAGAAAGAGGAACTCTTAAGGTTGGAGACACGATTGACATTATTGGTTTCGACGATAACAAAACAACTGTCGCGACTGGTATCGAAATGTTCCATAAGGAAGTTGATGAAACTGAACCAGGGGATGCAGTTGGGTTGTTAATAAGGGGAATTGATAGAGAAGAAGTCGTACGTGGTCAAGTAGTGTCTGCACCTAACACCGTAACACCTCATACGAAGGCAGAAGCCCAAGTTTATATACTAACTAGAGATGAAGGTGGAAGGCATACTCCATTCTTTGATGGATATAAGCCGCAATTCTACATTAGAACTACTGATGTGACTGGCAGCGCACACCTTCCAGAAGGAACCGAAATGATAATGCCAGGCGATAGCATTGAGATGAAGATAGAGCTTATCACGCCTATTGCTATGGAAGAAGGATTGCGGTTTGCTATTAGAGAAGGAGGACGCACGGTTGGCTCTGGTGTTATTACTAAAGTCTCAGACTAATTTAACATCTATAATTTCGAGTTAACCTGTATGTAAAAATGGCAAAAAAAAGCGGAGCTCGTGTGTTGATAACGCTGTCTTGTGTGGAATGTAGCGAGCGAACTTATTCTACTGAAAAAAATAGAAGGAATGACTCCGATCGAATTGAGTTTAATAAATTCTGCCCTCGATGCCGCCAACATCGGATTCATCGTGAGGTCCGATAGGGAAATACGATGAGTACAAGGAACCCAGTTAAAACTGGTAGAGATTCACGGGCAGGGGGGCTTTTTAGAGTACCTCGGGAAGTTATTTCTGAATTAAAAAAAACGACGTGGCCTTCTAAAGAAGAGTCTCGCCGGCTTACTGTAATGGTTTTGGTTGTTTCTGCTGTCATGGGAGTAATACTTGGCTTCGCAGATTGGGTTTTTAGTAAGATATTTTCAACATTTTTTTTAAACGTATAATTTGAGAGATTAGAGATTTGATACATGGTCAATACGGAACAGACTGATAAACCTACATCCGATTGGTATGTAGTTCACACTTATTCTGGACAAGAAGAAAGAGTTAGAAGAAATCTAGAGAACAGAATAGAATCTCTGGATGTGGAAAATTTAGTTTTACAAGTGGTTGTCCCTACAGAGGAACAGATAGAAATAAAAGGTGGTGAGAAAAAAACCGTGACAAAAAAGGTATTTCCAGGATATATACTGGTTGAGATGATCATGGATGATCATACTTGGAGAGTGATCAGAGAAACACCTGGGGTTACCGGATTTGTTAGTAGCGGCGACCCTCCCAGGCCAGTCCCACTAGCTGATGCAGAAGTCAAGAATATCCTCCATCAGATGGAGGCAGAGGCTCCAAGAGTAACCGTAGGCTATGCTCAAGGCGAGAGTGTGAAAATTACCGATGGTCCATTTTTGGATTTTATGGGGTCCGTTGAGGAAGTAAACGAAGATAGAGGGAAAGTTATTGTTATGGTGTCATTTTTTGGTAGAGAAACACCGGTAGAATTAGATTTCCTTCAAGTAGAAAAATTTAATAATTAGCTAATATTAGGAGCGATAGTGGCCAGAAAAGTACGAACGGTAGTGAGATTACAAATCGAGGCAGGTAAGGCAACACCTGCTCCTCCTGTTGGAACTGCTTTGGGACCGCATGGAGTTAATATCATGGGGTTTGTTAAAGAGTACAATGCAAAAACTGCATCACAGAGTGGGAACATAATCCCAGCTGATATTACTATATATGAGGATCGATCGTTTACTTTTATTACAAAGACTCCCCCCGTTTCAGATTTGCTAAGGAAAGCTGTGGGCATTGATAAAGGGAGTTCTGATGTAAGAACAGAGAATGTTGGAACTGTTAGTTTAGATAAGGTCAAAGAAATTGCTAAAATCAAGCTGGAAGACCTCAATACTGATGATGTGGATGCAGCTGTAAAGATGGTTATTGGTTCGGCAAAAAGTATGGGAATTGAAGTATCTGAGAATTAAATAGGAGAATTGGAAAGAAAATAATATGAGTAGTAAGCGTAGCAAAAGGTATTCAGCATCGGAGGGCACTATTGATAGTGATGTACTGTATTCGCCGAGCGATGCTGTTACATTGGCCAAAAGTAGTTCTACGGCCTCTTTTGACGAAACCATAGAACTACACGCTAGATTGAATGTCGATTCACGACAGGCAGACCAACAGGTTAGAGGTGTAGTTGTTTTGCCGCATGGGGTTGGAAAGACATTGAATGTTTTAGTCTTTGCTTCGGGTGAGGGCCAAAAAATTGCAGAGGATGCAGGAGCAGATTTTGTAGGATCAGATGAACTGATTGGTCGTGTTGAAAAGGGCTGGACTGATTTTGATGTTGCCTTAGCGACTCCGGATATGATGACTCGTATCAGTAAGCTGGGTAGAGTATTAGGTAGAAAAGGCTTGATGCCAAGCCCTCGAGCAGGCACAGTAGTTGAACCGAATGATCTAGAGAAATCAATTATAGATTCTAAGAAAGGCCGGATAGAATATAGGCTTGATCGATTTGGAATAATTCATAGCCCTATAGGAAAAGCTAGTTTTGATGCAGCCCAACTTACTGGCAATCTGGCGGTATTAATGGAGGCAATTCTTAGCGATAAGCCAGATACAGTGAAGGGCCAATATATAAGGAGTATTTCGTTGAGCAGCACAATGGGTCCTGGTATTAAAATGGACATCAATGCAGTATCGGATATGAGAGGGTTGACTTAATAACGGATGGTTGCTACGAAGAAAATACAGCAGGTTGAGGAACTAGAATCTTATCTAAAAGACAATAGTATAATTATCGGAACTAATTATCGCGGTTTAGACGTGCAAGAGATGCAGGGTTTGAGGCGCGCTCTTAGAGCCTCAAATGCTAGCTATAAAGTTGTAAAAAACCGACTTTTATCTATAGCAGCAAGTAACATCGAAGGCAACAAAATTACAGAAATAGTTGACGGGCCTACAGGTTTGGTAACATCAGATGCGGAACCGGCGTCCGTGGCAAAAGCGCTTAATGACTATATTAATGAAAACCAATTAGATATCAAGATCTTAGGGGCTTTAATTGACGGAGCTGTGATTGACGCTGAACAAATTAGCGTTCTGGCCAAATTGCCTTCGAGAGAAGTTGTTTTATCCCAGTTGCTCGGTGACCTAAATGCTCCGTCACAGAGTTTGGTATCGGTTCTAAAGAGCGCTTTAACAAAATTAGTTAATACTATTGAACAGAGAAGAATACAAGTGGAGGAAAGGAATAAGTAATGGCGACAAAAAAAGAAGATATCGTGGCAGCGATAGAAGAGATGTCTGTTCTAGATCTAGCGGATCTAGTTAAGACTTTGGAACAACGATTAGGAGTTACCGCTATGGCCGCAGCTCCTGCAGCGGCACCAGCTGCGCCAGCAGCATCTAATGGCGCAGCTGAAAGTGATGCAGATGAAGAACCAGCTGAGGTGACTATAGTTCTCAAGGAAATCGGTCCTAACAAGATTAATGTTATTAAGGCAGTGAGAGAAGTAGTCCCAGGGCTTGGCCTAAAGGAGGCTAAGGATCTTGTTGAATCTGCGCCAAAAGAAATTAAAGAAAATGTTCCGCAATCAGAATCGGATGATATTAAGAAAAAGCTAGAAGATGCAGGGGCTATTGTAGAAATTAATTAAAGCGTTGTAGCGCTTTACAACTCTTCTTCTTTTTCGGTAAGTTTATATT
>JAPYRO010000036.1 GCA_029941095.1 Dehalococcoidia bacterium | reverse complement strand
TAAGAGAAGTTTTGCTTGAAGCACGAGAAGCAATATCAAATAACCAAGAAGTTAGTTCAGAAGATGACCTTATATTAAAAAGTAGAAACCGAATCTTATCTATATTACAACCAAGACCTAGAAAGGTAATCAATGCTGGCGGAGTGGTAATAAATACCAACCTTGGCCGTTCTCCACTTAGCGAGAAAGCTCAGCAAGCAGTGCTGGACGTTAGTGGTGGGTATTCTGATCTAGAATATGATCTTGTCGCCGGAGAACGTGGATCACGGCACTCTCATCCTGAAAAACTCCTGCGCTTCTTGTCCGGAGGAGAATCTGCTGTTGTTGTAAACAATAATGCTTCGGCGTTACTACTATCGTTAAGTGCATTAGCAAATGGCAAAGAAGTCATAGTTTCTCGTGGAGAATCAATCGAAATAGGAGGGCGTTTCAGAATCCCTGATGTGCTAAACCAAAGTGGTGCGATAATAGTAGAAGTGGGAACTACAAATAGGACTTATGTCGAAGACTACGAAAACGCCATCACTGAAAACACAGCAGCAATATTAAAAGTTCATCGAAGCAATTTCGAAATCATAGGGTTTACCCATACACCCGAAGAAAAAGATTTGGCTAAACTATGTAATCAGTTCTCCATCCCTCTAATAAATGACTTGGGTTCCGGCTGTCTTATCCAGACGACAAAATATGGCTTGGATCCCGAGCCCACTGTAAGAGAGGCCATAGACACAGGCGCAGCTCTAGCTCTTTTCTCTGGAGATAAATTATTAGGAGGGCCTCAAGCAGGAATCATTGTAGGGAAAAAGCATTATATAGAGACTTTGAAAAGTCACCCACTTGCTCGAGCCGTACGAATCGATAAATTAGATTTGGCTGCTCTAACCGCTACCCTTATCCCATACCTCACAGGGGACTTTGAAACTGAAGTTCCTATATGGCGCATGATTTCTGCAAGTATGAAATCATTAGATTCCCGTGCAAAATCTTGGGCGAAAAGCATAGGGAGTTCGAAAGTTCAGGTTATTGATGGGCAAACAGCTGTTGGTGGTGGCAGTTTACCTGGCCAAATGTTAGATACAAAAAATCTGATGATACCAAAGGAATTATGTGGACCGGGAGGCGCAGACAAGCTTGCCGAAAATTTAAGGACAAGTAAGATTCCCATAATTACCCGGGTTTCCGAAGACAATCTATTGTTAGACGTTCGGACAGTTTTACCTGAGCAAGACGTCGATCTTTGTAACACACTAAGTAATATTTTAAATTAGAGCGAGAAATCACTAAATGAATATCCTTAAAGATCTTTTAAAATCAGGGAAAACTGTTGTAGGAACTTCCGTGACTCCTGAAGTAGATGTTACGACTCTTGCAAATTCTGGATATGATTTTTTACTTTTTGATACTCAACACTCCCCTTTTGAAGTTAAGCAATTACTGCCCTCTGTCCAATCAATGAGGGGAGCTAAGGCTGCACCTATTATTCGTGTTAGTCAAAATCGTGAGGATCTAATATGTATGGCTTTAGATGCTGGGGCTAGAGGGCTTATAGCACCAATGGTAAACACCAAAGAGCAAGCTGAGAATTTAGTTCGAGGTTGTAAATATTATCCTTTAGGGACCCGCAGCAATTCTGGAGTAAGAGGTGACTGGGGTGAAGATGTATCAAATATCAGTAGAGATGAGATGACAAGTCAAGATTATCGGAATTATCTTGATATCGTTAACAAAGAATTGGTAATTATTCCAATGATTGAAACAAATGAAGCTATAGATAATATTGAAGGTATTCTTAGCGTATCAGGAATCGATGTTTTACTGATTGGTCCGTCTGACCTTTCCATTGAATTAGGGGTCGCTATTGATTATCGTAGTGATACCTATCAAAAAAGTTTAGATAAGATTGTTGCATCATGTAATAATCACGATGTGGTTCCAGGTATGTATTTTATACCCCCTGGAATGGACCCAAATTTTTATGTTGATAAAGGGTTTAAGTTTTTTACGATGCCTTGGACTGGTTGGGCCACCGAGGGTATACGAAGTGGATTATCTACAATAAAAAGATAATGCCTAAATCTGATCAATTAGCATAAAATCCTTCTGCTTACCTGGGTAATGCAAGCCCTCGCTGAGCTATAATTTGTCGTTGCACTTCTAAGCTTCCTCCACCCAAACTAAAGGCAGTGCTTAACCAAGCGTTTGCTCCCAATAATCCGTGCATTGGGGCTTTCTGATTGGTCCGTGGTCTGTAAAGCGCATCAGCGCCTGCCAGCCTGGCTAATTCTTTGTAAACTCTTATACCAGTTTCATCCAACATGGCTTTTGTCATCGAAGCTTCGCTTTCAGGAACAGATCCTTGGCCTTGCAACCATGCGCCACGATACATTATCATTCTTGCCGTTTCGATTTGAACTCGAAGGTCAGCTAAAATATGTTTTGCTGCAGCATTGTTTTGTAAATGTTTTAATTTTCCTTTGGTAAATTCGCCAATAAATCTTTCCAAGTACCTTAGTAGCCTAGCTGGTACTTCAACGGGTATTCTTTCAAAGCTTAAAGTAGTCATAGCAACATAAAAACCTCTGTTAGCTTCTCCCAAAAGATTCTGTTTAGGCACTCGAACATCCTCAAGAAAAATTTGGCTCCATCGCCTTCGTCCCAAACCATCATATATGGGTAATATTTTTACCCCGGGAGATTTCATATCTAGCAAAAGGTATGAAATACCTCTATGCTTTGGTGAATTTGGGTCGGTTCTTACCAAATAGTGTCCCCAATCTGACCATGCCCCATCTGAATTCCATATCTTTTGTCCATTGATTATATAGTCATCTCCGTCTTCTACGGCTCTGGTTTCTATGGATGCTAAATCCGACCCGGCGTCTGGTTCACTGAACCCTTGAGACCATCGTGTTATTTCACCATTTGATATCTTGGGTAAAAAGAAATCTTTCTGCCATTCGGTTCCATGTAGCATGAGAGTAGGAGCTTCGATTCCACCTCCCAATGATTCTGGTGCTCCTTCGTATGCCATAGTCTCTCTGTAAGCTAACAAAGTGCTAAAGGGAGCGTCTTGCCCGCCATATCTCTTAGGCCAGTGCATAGTCCACCAGCCTTTTTCTATAAGTTTTTGGGTAAACTCATGAATTCTTTCTCGTTCCTCAACATCATCGACATCATGAGATGCAACCCACAAAGAAGTTACATCTTTTCCACGATCTTCCCACTCTTCGCGAACAAATTTACTCGCTTCTAAGCGTAATTTCTCTTCTTCTGGACTGAAAACAAAATCCAATTTATTTCCTTCTTTCTTAATGGCCGAAACCAAGAATAAACCTAGTGCCGTTTTCTTTCAACGAATAAGTCAGAAAATCAATTTTGTTTCGAGGTATCTAAGTTTCCAACAGATTTAACTTTGACTCTTAATGCATTACTGGGGAGGTACGCCAGGGGAATTTCTTCGATATCCATAATTTCTACTGACCCTGGATCTGCACCTGCATCAATAGCTTTACTAATCGCTTCTTCTTTCGCCAAGTTCAAGGCTTCCTCTCTAGTCATCTCTGTCAGCGAATACACTTTTTCGACTTGGCCTCCTACTTGCGATATCGCAGCTCCAATTGCATTGGCTACGTCGGCATTAGATGGCCGGAGAACATCCGAAGCACCTTCGAAAGAATTTTTTACCAAAATGCTACCTCCACCTACCAGTACAACAGGCACCGGATGAGAACTAACTTTGATCTGGTCTGCTACCACCTCGACACGTTTTTGAATTTCATTGATTGCCTCTTCAGCAAACGAGGCATTAATATCAGACAAAAGGTTTGGGTCACCGACTCCAGCAACTCCATTAGCAACAGCTATATCGGTTGCAGTGAGTTGGTCGCCACCAAAAACCATGCCTTCCTGAGTCAGTCGAAAGCCAACACTTTCTGGGCCTATAACTAAAGGGTTTTGTTTTATTACGGTCCCACCTCCAAGAGCTATAGAAAAAACATCCGGCATTCGAAAATTAGTTCTCACTCCTGCAACATCTACGGCTACAATCGCCTCTCTAGGAAAACCCCTTACGAGCATGCCTCCATCAGTAGAAGTCCCCCCAATATCTATTACAACTGCATCAAGGACTCCTGATAGAAAAGCAGCCCCCCTCATACTATTAGTTGGGCCCGATGCAATAGTAAAAACAGGGTACTGAGCGGCAAATTCCGACTGCATCAAGGTTCCATCGTTCTGGCTAAAAAATAACGGCGCTTCGAGCCCGGCTGAACCCATAGCTGCTTGAATTGCTGCTACTGTTTTAGCAGCAACTTCAACGAGACAAGCATTAAGCATCGCTGCGTTCTCCCGTTCCAATATTCCAACACGGCCTATTTCAGATGACAAAGTTATTTTCATACTAGGAATTTCTGACGTGATAATATCGGCTGCGATTTTCTCGTGCGAATCATCAACTGGAGAAAATACTCCGGATATGGAAACTGATCTTACTCCCTCATCATTCATTTTTTTTGCTATGGTACGTAATTCAATTTCGTCAATGGGAGAAATTTCCCTCCCATCATATTCGTGTCCTCCACTCGCCATATACGTATGACCTCCAATGGAATCCTTTAAATCACTGGGCCAATCAACTAGGGGTGGAAGCATCGTTGTAGCTGGTAAACAAAGCCTCAGAGCTGCAGAATGGGCTAACCCCGCACGTTGCAGAAGTGCGTTAACAAAATGGGTCGTCCCCAGCATTACCGCGTCTATTTTCGCATCATTTGGCTTAGAAGCATTGAGGGTATTTATGCAAGCAATGATTCCGGAAGTAACATCATCCGTGGTTGGGTTTTTAACTTTATCGACCAACACGTCACCATCCATCAAAACGGCATCTGTATTGGTTCCTCCAACATCAATTCCTATATGCATAACATTCTGTTCTTTCTTCCAACATCATTTTGATATTGGGCTCAACATAAAAATTTAGGTCAGCTCTAGATCCGCATACTCAACGTCATATCCAAAAGCGGATGGCCCCGCAGTAGCGAGTCCTTCTGGTGTCTTCCATAATTCCGGCGCTGGAAATCCAAGTACTGTTACTCTAAACCCATACCTTAAAAGTTCGGTCGTTATTGGCTCTCCTCTTTCTGTGTCGACTATACATATTAGATCTGGAACAATACAAATTATTTCCGAATTCAAACGGGCTACAAGATTTTCATTTTGAAATTCAACAGTCAATTTATTTGACTCATATTCGCCCATACCTTCTATTACTACTTGCCCTTTTGCAAATCCTGCTGTGGTTTGCCTATCTACATCCATTATTTTCCCCTGAAATAAAACTTTCCCTGGGTGGACGTTCAACAAAGCTTCTATGGGATCTTCGTTGGCAGTTCTAGCAACTCGAACTGCCTCCCCAAGTTCTTTAGCTAAACTCAAGGAATTTAAAACAGCTGTTGTTTGTATTTGATGAGCAGTCATAGGCGCCAGTGCATAGCAAGCAACGGCTCCCATCTGGATTGTGACTGCACGAGCCATCCTTTCGACCCATTTCCCGTCAAGGGCCTGTGTAATTAATGCCGTATTTCCTTTTTCGTCACACACTGCCATCGGGTAAGCAGGAATACCATATACGAAGAAAGTCTTCATTTGAACTTCTGGGAAAGCTCGTCCCATACCATCTGCATCAACCACTGGAAGCCCTGTTAATGATGCTGGTATGAGTGGTTCTACAGAGTTACTTCCTCCTATTTCGTTAGAAATGATCGCGGTGGCTTTCTTACCTGTAAAATCTTCTATTGCTTTTAATGCGTAATATGATTGCTTATCACGTACTTTCTCTATTCCAACCGTAGGCGCTCCAATTCCACCAACGCAAACGATATAATCACTTTCATCTAGTTCCTCTGGAGATAGAACTTTCACAGGGCCATTTTCTCTAATCAGTTGTTTAGCACGAAGCATTCCGATGTAAGGGTTTCCTCCACCACCAGTACCTAAAATGCCTGCTCCAATTGCTATCGATTCAAGATCATCTTCTGAAACATTCCACATATAAATCACCACATCTCTTAGGCCAGTGCATAATTCACTAACCTTCTTCTTGTTAGTCAGTAATTAGTACCTCCATAGGCACCGTTGGCTTGGTTTTATCACCACCTCGTGTCAAGAAAACCCTAAAATAATATATTCTGCCTGTTCTTAATATAGAGGCTTTCTCTTGATAATAGCCCTTATAAGCACGGGATGCAGCTATTTCTTGCCAAGGACCATTAAGGCTGTCTGCTTTTTCTATTATCACCAAATCAATATTGTTATTTTCATCGGGAGGTGTCCACGAAAAATGAATCATTTTCCCCCATATGTTTGATGAATCCAGTACATCTGCTTGCAACTGGAGCGTTTCTGGCGGCGGCATTGGGCTTTGTAATCCTGCTTTTATTTGACTGCAGGAAAAAAGCGTACCGACTAACACAAAAATAGGAAGAATCCATAGAAATTTATTGACACGCATCATGTATACACCGACCTCCTTAACTATGCTGCGATTTTAATATTAGATTTACTAGCTAGTCAAAATCAATAGCGACATGGAGATATTGACAAAAGAAGAACATATGATCTATCTTTACTCTTCAAAGCATAGCAGAAAAAATTAGGGAGATTTAATATGGCACGAAGTTTAATAGATCGTATTAGCAACGCCCCTTCAGAAAATTATGCTTATCAAGATAATGGATGTGGTCACGGATGTAAAAAGTCATTAGAGTGTCCTTTTGAGAAGTGCATATTAGATATCACCAACTCTGAGCAAATAGATATACGTGAGCAAAGAAATACATTAATACGATCAACCTGGATGGAAGAAAAGTGCAATATAGATCAAATAGCATCAAAGTTTAAATTAAGTAGAAGAACAATTCATAGAATACTCGCCAAAAAAGACAACTCGAATAGTTAAATTTATTATTAACCATCAGCCCCAACATATCGAATTATTAGCTGTAAATCCCTATATATAGAACAGGCTTTGCTCATACTAGCGTATTTTGCTAGAATTAGAGCAGGAAAATCGTTGTTAATCCGATTGAAAACCAAAGAGCGCGTTTAGATTATGCGACAAATCTCGAAATTTTACTGAGGTGTCAGTTCATGGCTAAATCTTCGAAAAATAAAGATGGCAATAAGCCAAAAGATAGTTATACCGCCGACGATATAACCGTATTGGAAGGATTGGAGGCAGTACGTCGAAGGCCCGGCATGTACATTGGAAGCACAGATGAACGTGGCCTTCATCACTTAATATATGAAGTCGTTGATAATTCTGTTGACGAAGCAATGGCAGGATTTTGCGATAGTGTAATTATTACCTTAAAAGAAGACGGAAGCGCTAAGATCATAGATGATGGTCGCGGTATACCTATAGACGTACATCCGACTACTGGATTAACTGGGCTACAAACTGTTATGACAACGTTGCATGCAGGAGGAAAATTTGGAGGCGGCAGCTATAAAGTTTCTGGCGGGCTCCACGGCGTAGGAGCATCTGTAGTAAATGCTCTTTCAATACATTTAAAAGCAGAAATCCGCAGGGATGGCCAACTTTACACTCAAAATTATAAAAGAGGCGCTGCTATAGGAGAAATGGCGCACGAAGGACCCTCAGAGGGACAGGGGACTACTATTATCTTCACCCCAGATCCAGAGATATTTAAAGATACCACTTTTGAATTTTCTACATTAGTAGAGAGATTTAGAGAAATGGCATATCTAAACCCAGGGTTGGAAATCTCTCTCATAGATGAGGCTAGTGATCAAGAAGCAACTTTCTACTTTGAGGGCGGCATTAAAAGTTTGGTTAAACATCTAAACGCTAAGAGACAAGTATTAAACCCAGACCCAATATATGTAGAAAAAGAAGCGGACGGCACCAGAGTAGAGGTTTCAGTTCAATATAATGATGGTTTCTCAGAAACGGTTATGGGATTTGCGAATTGCATACACACCGTTGACGGAGGTACTCATTTAACTGGGTTTAGGGGTGCACTTACAAGAGCACTGAATGATTATGCAAGAAAATTCAAAATCCTTAAAGATGATGACCCTAATTTACAAGGAGAGGATGCCCGGGAAGGAATAACAGCGGTTATTAGTGTTAAGTTAGGGGAGCCGCAATTTGAAGGACAAACGAAAGGGAAACTTGGTAACGCAGAAGTCAAAGGTCAGGTAGAAAGTTTATTTGCACAAGGATTAACTCAACACCTAGAGGAACATCCCCAAGAAGCCAGACGCATACTAGATAAATGCCTTACATCTGCACGGGCTCGCGAAGCAGCAAGAAAAGCTCGGGAAATGGTGATTAGAAAAGGAGCCTTAGAATCTACTTCATTACCCGGAAAACTAGCGGATTGTTCAGATAAAAATCCAGAAAATTGCGAGCTGTTTCTAGTAGAAGGAAACTCTGCAGGAGGTTCAGCTAAAGAAGGACGTGATAGACAATTTCAGGCTATATTACCGCTACGTGGAAAAATACTAAATGTACAAAAAGCCCGTATTGATAAAGTTTTTGGCCATGAAGAAATACGTTCAATAGCAAGCGCTTTAGGTGTAGGGTTAGGAGGCGTGACCAACAGAGCAGCCGCTGACGATGAAAATCCAGAAGAGCCAGATGAATCGGAAGGATTGAATTTATCCAAGCTTCGGTACCATAAAATAGTATTAATGGCTGACGCCGACGTAGATGGTGCGCATATAAGAACCTTACTATTAACCCTGTTTTATAGACACTTCCAGCCATTAATACGACTAGGTTACATATATATCGCCCAACCCCCTTTATACAGAGTTCAAATTGGAAAAAATAACATCCATTGGCTTTACTCAGATGAAGAAAAAGATACTACTCTATTAAAGCAAGCACTAAAGGGACTTACCATCCGGGAGAACTCGGAAAAAGACTCGAGTGTTTTATATAAAGAGGCACAAATTAAAGAGGTTTTGCCTGCTTTGAAGCATTTGGCCAAAGCAATTAAAGATTTAGAGTATATCGGTTATCCATGGCCTCTATTGGTGGCAACTGCACAGTCAGTGGTAGCCGGAGAAAAAGATCTTGCCAACAAGGACAATTTTAACAGGCTAAAAGCTGCTCTTTTAGAGCGTGACGTCAGAATCATTGACGAAAAAGAGCCTGGGAAAATGGCTAAAGGCAAAGCGGAGTCTTCCAAGGAACCCCAGCAAACAATGTTTGATATACAAGAAGAAGCAAAAAAGGATAATGGTAGTTTTATTACAGTCCAGGATAAAGAAAGCGGTAGAACCCTTAAGCTAGACCATTCTTTCT
>JAPYRO010000035.1 GCA_029941095.1 Dehalococcoidia bacterium | reverse complement strand
GTCTGGGGGGATGGCTATGATTAATGGAAACAATATTCTTCCGATGTCTGGTGTTAAGGTACTAGATTTAACGTGGCACCTGGCTGGGCCTTATGCTACTCGCTTACTTGCTGATTATGGTGCAGAGATTATTAAAATTGAAAGACCATTGCAAGGGGATCCATCTCGAGCGATGGAGCCATTTATTCAAGATCAAGAAGGCATTGAGACAAGTATTTTGTACCACTATTTAAATACTAATAAGCGCTCTATCACTCTTAACCTTAAATCCGAAGAAGGGAAAAAGATTTTCCTTGAAATTGTTAAACAAGTCGATGTGGTGATCGAGAATTTTAGCCCCGATGTTATGCATCGACTCGAATTGGACTATAGTGTTCTCTCTTCACTTAATCCCGGGCTTGTTATGACTTCAATTAGCAATTTCGGTACTAGTGGCCCTTACAAAAATTGGCAAGCGTCAGAGCTTACTACATACGCTATGGGTGGTGCCATGATTAATACCGGACACCCTGAAAACCCTCCCCTGTATATAGGAGGTCACATCCCTAGCTTTCATGTGGGAACAGTGGCTGCTGCAGCTACAGCAATATCCCTTTTAGGTGCTGAAAAATCAGGGATCGGCGACCATATCGATTTGGGGGCATTCCAAATATGGATGGGCGCTATCGACCGAAGGCAGAGTTATTTGATGAGCCATCAGTATACGGGTGATATATCATCTCGCCCCTGGCCAGCTTCTGCTATTGGAACAGGAATTTGGCAATGTATTGATGGTTATTTTATGACATCAGTGGGAGCTGGACTTTTTCCGAGAATGGCTAACATGATAGGAGCCTCTAATTTGCTTAGTGACGACAAATGGGCAACTCCTGCAGCTAGATCTAACCCCGAAAGATTAGATGAGTCCATAGCTCTAATTGTGCCGTGGATGCTTGAGCGAACGAAGGCCGAAGCTAGAGATGCTGCACAGGAGCATGGAGTTTATGGCGGACCGGTAAATGATTTTGAAGATTTACTTCACGATCCCCACTTTAAACACAGAGATTTTTTTGAGGAAGTTGAGCATCCTTCAGTGGGAGCTATCACGTATCCAGGAGCCCCCTTTAAACTTCATCTCGATAATACAACGGATAATGCAAGAGTTGTTGCGCCCCTTTTGGGAGAGCACACCGAGATTGTACTAACCGATTTTCTTGGGAAAAACTCGACAGAAATACAAACGCTTCGAAATGGTGGGGTGATATAGATGGTTTCTAACAATTCAAAGACCTTACCTCTCGACGGTTTAAGGGTCCTGGATTTAACGGTAGTCTGGGCCGGGCCATATGCAACCCAAATTTTTGGTGATTGGGGCGCAGAAATAATTAGAGTTGAGTCAATAAAACATTTCCCCTCTACAACAAGAGGTATGGTTATGCGCCCCACAAAAGAGATGGTCTCTCAAAAAGGCTCCTTAAGTGCCTACCCGGATAGAGACCCAGGGAAACGTCCCTGGAACCGTACGGCTTCTTTTAACGCTCATGCAAGAAACAAGAAGAGCATGACTGTAGATATGACAAAACCCGAAGGGCAAAAAGTATTCGATGATTTACTAAGAATTTCCGATGCTGTAATAGAGAACAATGTCCCGGTTAGCATGGATCGTATTAACGTAAATTGGGAAAGAGTTTCTAAGATTAATCCCAAGATAGTTATGCTTAGAATGCCAGGGTTTGGCTTGGACGGACCTTATGAGAACTATCGTACTTTTGGTAGTCACATGGCAGGGGTAGTTGGCCACTATTCTGTGATGGGTTATGAAGGAGAATCACCGGATATGACGGGGAACACGCTTACAGCTGATGCTGCTGGTGGAGCCGGTGCAGCGTTAGCTCTTGCGGCAGGAATTCGTTATAGAAATCATAATGACAAGGGAATTTTTATTGAAATTGCGACAGCAGAAAACTTTGCTAATTATCTTGGAGATAGGATTCTTGATTACACTGTGAATAATCGATTAGCTAGTCCAGTAGGTAACCGTGATTTATCTGATGCTCCGCAAGGAGTGTATAGGTGTAAGGGAGAAGATCGATGGATAGGGATATCAGTAAATTCTGATACTCAGTGGGAGGCTCTATGTAAAGTGATAGGAAGGAATGACCTTTCTAAAGACCCTAAATACAGTACCTCCTCTCAGAGACATTCTTTGCACGATACAATTGACCAATTGATTGAGAGTTGGTCAGAAGGCATGGATGCCCAAATAGCTATGAAGGATCTACAGTCCGCAGGGATACCCGCTGGAGTAGTAATGAATGAGGAAGATGCTTTTTCGGATCCCCATCTTGATGAAATTGGTTTTTGGGAAACTTTAGAAGGGGCGGAAACAGGGAAGAACGCTTATACCAGCACACTTTGGAAAACTGCTTTAACTGATAGGAGCCACAAGAGGGCAGCACCTCTTTTAGGGGAAGATAACGAGTATGTATACAAAGAACTTTTAGGGTTCGATGAAGATAAGTACGCTGAATTCGAATCTACTGGTCATATTGGTATGGACTACGATATATAAATCTTAGTAGAAGATCTTACGGGGAGGAATTAGTATGGTCGGAATAATGCCCTTAGATGATGTTACGGTGGTCGATTTAACGCACTATACGGCAGGGCCGTTCGCAACCAGAATATTGAGTGATTATGGCGCTAATGTTATCAAAGTTGAGCGACCTATCACGGGAGACCCAGCTAGAATGCTTCCTCCTTTTTATGAAGACGAACCTGGTTTGGAAAGAAGTGGCCTATTCCTATGGCTGAACACGAATAAACGCTCTATCACTATAGATCTAAAAAAAGATGAAGGCCGAGATCTTGTGCTGGAACTAGTTAAAAATTCCCAAATACTGGTAGAGAATTTCTCTCCTGGAACTATGGATGCTTTAGGGTTATCTCCAACTAAATTATTAGAGGCTAACCCAAAACTTATAATTACCTCACTGTCAAACTATGGGCAGACCGGGCCTTACAGAGATTATATAGGAAATGAACTAAATCTATATGGGATGGGAGGAAGCATGATCGGTGCTGGGAACGTCGATCATGAGCCTTTGAAAACAGCTGGTCGAATGGTCAATTACCATGCAGGTTATGTGGCAGCGTTGGCAAGTGCGTTAGGTTTATACACTGTTGAAGAGCGAAACGAACAGGGGGATCATATAGATGTAAGCATATTTGAAACTGCCACTCATTCTATAGATATGCGTCTCAATAGATTAATGGGATATCAATACACTGGACGCCTAGCTGGAAGACAGAGTCAAGCGTCAGCCGTTGGTTCCGGTGTGCATCCCTGCGCAGATGGTTATTTTCTGATAACAGGCGGTGCTCGATTTATCCCAAACATTATTAAAATGATCGGGATGGATGAATTACTCGATCAAGAAGAATGGTCGACCCCTGAGGGGCGTGCTCATCCAGATCGGATAGACGAATTTTTACCCCATTTAATTCCCTGGACGTTAGCACGGACTAAAGAGGAAATTCGAAAAGAAGCTGAAAAGCATGCGGTGCTCGGAGGCCCTATGAATACGATCGAAGACCTTATGAATAATGAACAATTTATTGATAGAGAGTATTTCCAAGAAATCGATCATCCGGAAACGGGACCGATAAAATATCCTGGCTATCACTTCACATTGCATCGTGGAGAGGATCAACCAATGCCAGATCGTAATAGGGCACCGCTACTCGGAGAACATTCCGAAGAAATATTAGCCGAGATTGGTGTGTCAAAATCTGAGATTGAAAAATTAAAGACCAAGAACGTCATTTAAACAAGGCTCTTGATCAGCCTAAAGGAGATACCAATGACAACAAATAATCCGACAAACCCAGATGACTCTTTGCCGTTAAAAGGATTACGTATACTGGATATAACTGTTGTTTGGGCAGGCCCTTATTCAACTATGCAACTTGCTGATTGGGGGGCGGAAGTAATTCGGATTGAATCGACCAAGTATTTTGCAGCCACCACCAGGGGGCAAATGGCTCGTCCACCCCAAGGAGTTGTTGATGGTGGAACTTCAACTGGGATGGGGTACGCATGGCGAGAGGCTGGTGAACGACCTTGGAATAGGCATGCTATTTTTAATGCCCACGCTCGTAATAAGCTTTCCATGACAGTCGATTTAACTAAGCCAGAAGGCCAAGAAGTTTTGGAGCGACTGGTTGAGAAATCAGATGGTTTAATCGAGAATAATTTACCTCAAAGTATGGATAAGCAAGGAATTGGTTGGGACCGGTTGTCAAAAATTAATCCTAAACTTGTGATGATAAGAATGCCAGCATTTGGACTAGATGGACCTTATCGTAACTACAGAACTTGGGGAAACCATATGGAGTCGATATCTGGTCACCCGTTAATAAGGACATATCCGGATTTAAGCCCAGAGTATGCTCCTGCTGGGGTGCCCGCTGATGCAGCTGGAGGTATTGGAGCGGCTCTTGGAATGCTCATGGGACGAAGATATGTTCGGCGAACAGGCAAAGGGCTTATGATAGAAGCCCCTACGGCTGAAAATTTTGTCCCCTTGCTTGGTGATTTTGTTATGGACTATTCGATGAACGGTCGACTATGGAATCAAATGGGTAATCAGCATTGGTATTTGGCTCCCCATAATGTCTACCGAACACAGGGTGAGGACGCGTGGGTCACGATTGTTTGCTGGGATGAGGACCAGTGGAAATCCTTGTGTGAAATTATGAGAATGGACAGCTTGGCTACTGATCCCAGATTTAAAGATAACGAATCTAGGTATGAAAACCGTAAAGAGCTTGATGTAATAATTAATGAGTGGTCGCAAGATCGGCAAGCTTCTTGGATTATGGATAAATTGCAAACGGCGAAAGTTCCTTCAGGGATTGTTATGAACGAGAGAGATGCGACAGAAGATCGCCATTTACATGAGAGAGAATTTTTCTCATCGATAGAGCATCCCGAAGCTGGGACCCATAAACAGGTTAGAACTCCTTTCAAATCGGGCAACCATGAAAACGTTGGTGCAAGACGAGCAGCACCGACCCTTGGGCAAGATAACGAATATGTTTATAAAACGGTTCTCGGTTACTCGGATGACCAATACGATGAATTTGAACGGAACGGACATATAGGTACAGAATTCGATCCATCCATCCAATAATTCGAAGCTATTTTGTGGGAAAATTGTTTATTCTAACGTTCCCCAATTCGGCCCGCTTTTGACTTCAATGCCTATTGGCACTGACAACATTGGCAACGCTTTTGGCATTATTTCCGAAACGATAGTGACTAATGATTCCTTTTCTTGCTGATTACATTCAAAAAGCAATTCGTCGTGAATTTGTAAAATCATTTTGGCGTCCATTTTTGCTTCGTCAAGGGCACTCTGAACTTTAATCATTGCAATTTTGATGAGATCTCCTGCGGTGCCTTGAACAGGCATATTTATTGCCATTCTTTCTGAGGCATTCCTGATATTTGCATTTGAAGAAGTTATCTCAGGTATGTATCGTCTGCGACCCAGGAGTGTTTCAACGTATCCTAACCTTCGCGCTTGACCGATAGTGGAATCCATGTAGGTTTTTACTTTAGGATATTTCCTGAAATAATTTGAGATGAAATCGTCTGCGAGAGAGCGTTCCATATCTAGTCTTGTAGCTAATCCAAATCCGCTCATACCGTATACGATTCCAAAATTAATAGCTTTTGCAACTCTTCTATCTTGTTCGGTAATCTCCCCAAGTTCTTTATTCAATATGGCGGCAGCGGTAGATGAATGTATGTCTTCTCCATTTTGAAATGCCTCAATTAACCCAGAATCTTGAGATAGGTGAGCCAATATCCGCAGTTCAATTTGGGAATAGTCAGCGGATACTAATAAATAGTCGGTTCGTGTTTTGAACGCTTCTCTAATTTGTTTACCTGTCGCGGTCCTTACTGGGATCTGCTGTAGATTTGGATCACTGGATGCTATTCTTCCAGTAGAAGTAGCTATTTGGTTTAACTTTGTATGAATTCGCCCAGTCTCATTGTTAATGTGCCGGGGTAGTGCGTCCAGATAGGTCGATACCAACTTAAATTGTTCCCTATATTCAAGGAGCATCGATACAATTGCGCCCCGGGGGCCCGGTGTTTTGCTTAAGGTCTCTAATATAGACGAATCTGTGGAGTATGCGCCTTTTTTTGTGCGTTTCATGATAGGGAGATTAAGTTTTTCGAATAAAACTTCCCCAACTTGTTTGGAAGAGTTCAAGTTAAAGGTAAATTCATCATTTATATTAGCTTCTTTAATAACGTCGGAATATATTTTCTGCTGCATTATTGAAAGTTCTTCAGTCATTTTCTTGGACATCAACTCTAAAGGCTTTGCCTCCATGAATATTCCAGTTTTTTCCATCCTCGCCATAACGACCGCAAGAGGCATTTCTATATCTTCAAATAACTCTTTGATACCTTGTTCTTCTATCAACTCTTCCAATCTTCGTTTTAACCGGATGTTGTAATCTGCAAGGAAACAAGCGTAGGAAGTCAAATCTTCTAATGGTAAATCAACCAAGGAATGTCTGGCTTTACCACGGGAAGGCAGCTCTATGGAAGGAGTTGCATTAAACACCTCTTTAATTAAACTTCCATAGTTTCCTGTGTTCATACCAACCAAATGGGCTGCAACAGATGTATCCCAAATTTTAGTATTCTGTGTCGGTATCCCTATATTTCCTAAAGGGTTAATATTGTTTCTCGCTATGTGTAGTACGAGAGTTTTCTCTTTGGTTAACTTATTGAAGTGATCGCTAAGTTTTTTAGCCATCAAAGAACTGTTTTCAGAATAATGAGCAAGTAAAGGGTTCGATAAAGGGATGTAAGCGGCTTGACCTGGCCCCCATGCTAATGCAATTCCTATGGGTATAGATTTTATATCTGAACCCATAGTTTCAGGTATGGTGATTGCAACTTCATCTAAATTATCTAACTTGTTTAGAAGGGCTTTTAAATCAGTCAGATTGTCAACAGTACTATATTCCTGCTTTATAGATTGTGGGCCATCATCTGCAACAGGATAAGAAGGCTCTTTGAATTGAATACTGGGTACTCTTGGCAAAAGAGTATTAAAGTTAAGTTCACCGAAAACCCTTTCGATTTCATCTCGTCTAATGTGTTTTTCCCATATAAAAGAGTCAAAATCCAAATTAATCGGAAGATCTTCTACGATTCGAGTTAGTTCTAGGCACTGCCTAGCTAAATCTTCGGAATCTTCGAGTTTTTTTCTTACTCTAACGGGTTCCACATCTCCTAAATTAGAGTAAATGCCGTCTACTGAATTAAATTGTTTTAGTAAAGAGGTAGCAGTTACAGATCCAATTCCGGGAACCCCCGGAATATTGTCTGAAGAATCTCCCATAAGAGCTTTGAGGTCGGGGATTTGTTTGGGCGATAGTCCATATTTTTCATTTACTGCCGACTCATCAAACAGCATATTTGATCCACCGGGCCTTTGATACATTACTCGGACACTGGGAGAAACTAGCTGCATTGTGTCTTGATCCCCGGTAAATATTATTGTTTCCAAATCCTGACTGGATGCGACCTTTGCAATATGTCCAAGAACATCATCTGCTTCGAACCCTTCTAACTCTAAGATAGGTATCCCGAGTATTCCTATCACTTCTCTAATTCGAGAAAATTGATTCCTCATCTCGTCTGGCATGGGCGGACGATTCGCTTTATAGTTTTCAAACGCTTTGTGTCTAAAGGTAGGTCCACGCATGTCGAATGCTACGGTCGCTCTTTTTGGATTAACCTCCCGTAGAGTTTTTAGTATTGCCGCAGTAAAACCATAGATAGCACCTGTTTCCTCGCCGGTTGGTCCGGACATTGAAGGCATTGCATGGAACGATCTGTAAAAGAGTGCGTGTCCGTCAAAAGCGACAAACAAATCATCTTTAGATTCTCCAAATGCTTTATTAGTGGGTCCCATAAGGGTATCTTTAGCCTCCAGCCTTCTAATGATTATAACAAGCATTACGGATTCCATTTATATAACTAACAAAAATATACATAGAACAGGCTGTAATTTTTATCGAAATAGGCATGATTGTTGTTGAAATTGATATTATGTAACAGGAATGTAACTTAATACCGCCCTAATACTATTGACAGATGAGTATAACATCCATAACATACCTGAAGTATATCTAAGAATATATCTACCGAGGGGTAGTACAGGAGGGTATTAATGATTAAACGAATGCCGCTTATTTTACTAGGGAGTTTGGCTGCTGCGGCGCTTATATTGGCAGCTTGTTCTCCAGCTTCAGAATCTGATGATGATACTGCTAGTACATCGACGACGACTACTGAAGCAACCAGTGATGGAAAAACCACTGAAGTTCAGGAGATTAAAGAAAGTGCTTCTGGAACACAACAAAAAGAGGCACCTAAAGAAGAAGAAAGCGCTGGCCCAACTTCTGTTAGCGGGATCCCATTAGATCCTGCTGCCAAATACGGTGGAATCCTTCAATTATTTGACGATGGTGAAGGTCCTTCAAATAGTATTTGGGAAGAAGCAGCTGGATCGGGATTCTTCACGATGCAACCGATTCACAGCAGTTTGATAAGGCCTCAGTCTTGGGGAACTTTGGAAGATTATAAGAACAACCAGTTCTTCACCTTCCACCCTGACTTAGCTGAGTCTTGGAGCGCTTCTGAAGATGGAAAGACTTGGACCTTTAAGCTCAGAGATGGACTTGAATGGTCTGATGGCACCTCTCTAACGAGCGCCGATGTTAAGTGGTCGTATGACACGATCATCACCGGTGATTGTTTGAATCGAAGCCCAAGAGCTGTTCAGTTCTTGGCGGTTGAAAGTGTCACTACTCCAGATGATTTAACAGTTGTATTCAACTTGAAGCATCCAAAGGCAGCGATACTTGAAGTCATTGGAATGCCTTACCACATCATAAGACCGAAGCATGTTTATGCAGATACTGATTGTGAAGCGATGCGTAAGGAAGTCCCTGACGTAATACAAGGACCATTCGAAATTACTGAGTGGATTCCTGGTGAGAAATACGTCTTCGCAAAGAGAGACGATTACTGGAACCAGCCACTTCCATATTTGGATGGCCTTCAGTTGAACATGTTGTCTCGATCAGCAGCACCAATCGCTTTACGCGGTGGACGTGTTGATATTGCTTGGGCACATGGATTTACAGGAGCTCAGGCTGATACTCTTATCGCAGAATGCGATGTTTGTAACATTTGGCCACGAGTGATCGCTTCTTCACAGAGCCCATCTTTGATGTTGAACCATCAGAGGGCTCC
>JAPYRO010000034.1 GCA_029941095.1 Dehalococcoidia bacterium | reverse complement strand
GGGTACCATCCGGAAGATACGGCATATCCTCAATTGGCATAATTTTTGAAATAACTCCTTTATTTCCGTGCCGCCCTGCCATCTTATCCCCTACTGAAATTTTACGGGTTTGAGCAACTGAAACTCTGACTAATTCGTTCACTCCTGCAGACAATTCATCTTTATTTGCCCTAGATAAAACTCTTACATCAATAACTTTGCCACGCTCACCATGAGGAACCTTCAGAGATGAATCTCGTACTTCCCTAGCTTTTTCACTAAAAATTGCCCTTAATAATTTCTCTTCCGGCGATAATTCAGTTTCTCCTTTTGGTGTTATTTTCCCTACTAATACATCTCCACTTGTAACCTCGGCTCCTAATCTTATGACTCCGTGCTCATCCAAGTCTTTCAGGGCTTCCTCACCTATATTAGGGATATCTCGTGTAATCTCTTCAGCCCCTAATTTCGTATCTCTAGATTCAGTTTCATATTTTTCTATATGGATAGACGTGAATTTATCATCTCTGACCATCTCTTCAGAAAGTATGATGGCATCTTCGAAATTAAATCCCTCCCAAGACATAAATGCTACTAAAACATTTTGCCCTAAGGCTAGATCACCTTTAACAGTTGAGGCACAGTCAGCAATAGGATCACCAATCTCTACTTTTTCACCAGCAACCACTGAGGGTCTCTGATTAATGATAGTCCCTTGGTTTGACCTCTCAAATTTTCTAATTCGGTGAGCGTGTAAATTGCCTTCCTCATCTTTTATAACTACTTCATTGGCGGTAGCAGATTCTACAACTCCAGCAAATTTGGACAGTAATATTTGGCCACTATCAGTTGCAACCCGTCCTTCCATACCGGTTGAAACTAAGGGTACGTCAGGGCGCACCAAAGGCACTGCTTGCCTCTGCATGTTTGACCCCATCAATGCTCTATTTGCGTCATCGTGTTCCAAAAAAGGAATTAGCGCTGTTGAAACACTAAATAATTGCTTAGGGGAGACATCCATATAATCCACTTCTACGGATCGCGCTGTGTGCGGTTCACCATTATGTCTAACTTCAATTAGATCGGATATTATCTCTCTTTTTTCATTCAACCTTGTATTCGCTTGCGCTATATCATAAGTCTCTTCTTCATCTGCAGAAAGATATGCCGTGTCTTCCGCAACAAAAGGTACGACAGCAATATCGCGATTACTCAACCTCGCTATTGCTGTAGCTAATTTTGCGTCAACGATTTGCCCTTCTTTTGCAACAACACTTTTATCTGACTTAAGAACATTTTCCCGAACAGTGTGACCGATCAGCTGATCTTTATTTTTGCTGGATATTGTTCTATATACAGGTCGGTAAGGGGTTTCGATAAAGCCATGCTTATTTATCCTCGCGTAAGTGGCTAAGGATCCAAGTAACCCAATATTCGGACCTTCAGGGGTTTCAATAGGGCAAATACGCCCATAATGTGAATTATGAACATCTCTAACATCGAATCCAGCGCGTTCTCTAGATAGTCCTCCTGGGCCTAATGCAGAAAGTCTCCTTTTGTGAGTTAGCTCCGCAAGTGGATTTGTTTGATCCATAAATTGTGATAGTTGTGAACCACCAAAAAATTCCCTCATCGATGCAACTACCGGTCTAACGTTTATGAGGTGGCCGGGTGTTGCTCCTTCTGGCTGTACTAAAGTCATACGCTCTCTTGCTACTCTTTCCATCCGTAAGAGGCCTACTCTGAACTGATTCTGTATCAATTCTCCAACTGCTCTCACCCGTCTGTTACCAAGATGGTCGATATCGTTGGGAATCTCCAAGCGGCGATGCACTTTTATCATCTGTTTAATCAAAGCAAGTATATCTTCAGGAGATAGCGTAGTATCTTCGTAGTCGTGATCTAGGCCAAGATTGCGATTTAATTTATATCTACCTACCTTAGCAAGGTCATAACGTCTAGGATTAAAAAATAGGTTGTATATTAGGGTTTTCGCGTTATCTATGACCGACGGCTCTCCAGGGCGCAACCGGCGGTATACATCTAAAAGTGAATCGTCAAAATTATTTTCTGCTGTATCCTTATCTAAAGTCGATTGAATATAGGAAACTTCTTGATCAGTATCAACTTCAGAAAATTCTTTCAAGATTTCATCATTGTCATAACCAAGAGCACGAAGGAAGAGTGTGACAGGCATTTTGCGTCTTCTATCGACTTTAACGGTAACTAGATTTTTTGAAGAGATTTCAAATTCTAGCCAAGCACCACGGTTGGGTATTAATTTAGCGGACGCTAAACCTCTTCCAGTGACATTATCTCTAGACAATGTGAAATAGGCACCCGGAGATCTAACAAGCTGGCTTACAACCACTCTCTCTGCTCCATTAATTATAAAAGTTCCCCTGTCTGTCATAAGGGGTATATCGCCAAAAAATAGTTCTTGGTCTTTGATCTCTCCACTTTCTCGGACAACCAGTCTCGCCGTGACAAAAAGAGGTGCGCAATAATTCTGATCTTTGTCGCGCGCTTCATCTTCAGTGTATTTAGGGGGCCCAAATCGATGGTCAATAAAACTTAAAGAAAACCTGCCAGTTGAGTTTGTAATAGTTCCTTGGCCTTCGCTGTCTTTTATTAGGGCCAGGATCTCTCTAGGGGTACGGCCTTTTGCAATATCAGTAGAAATACCTTCTCTGACTGAGTCTTGAATTGGGCTTATTTCTTCCAAAAGATCGGTAATGCCTTGATCTTGAAACCAATTAAATGATCCTGTCTGAATTTGAATAAGATTAGGTGGGGCTAATACTTCCTCAATCCTAGAATAATCTTTTGTTTTTATAAGTTTATCTGAAGTTATCACCAAAGCGAGCACCTTCCTTGATCTTCTAGAACACGAAAAAAACCCACACGCCAAGCTATAGCCAAGCGAGTAGGCTTATTACATTTCTATGTTTGAGGTATTGTTATATAGAACCACGCGGATTAAAGTATAGTTGTAGTAGCTATTATTGTCAATTCTGGCTCCATTCTACACTCTAACTGTCTGACCTAAGTGAAAGGTCAAGTGTTTTAAAGCAAACAAATCTAAAAAAAGATGTTTATAATATACAGAAATTACGGAACGGAAAAATTGGAAAGACTTAATGTCAAACACTGATACTGAATCATATAATCTTCGATACGACCCTACTTTGATCGATGCCAAATGGCAAACTCGATGGACTGAAGATAGGATGTACGCAGCCAGCGACGATGACCCAAGACCAAAATTTTATGCCCTAACCATGTTTCCTTATACGTCTGGAGATCTACACGTTGGACATTGGTATGCTGAAGCCCCCGCAGACGCCTATGCAAGATTTAAAAGAATGAATGGTTATAATGTTCTTCACCCTATGGGATTCGATGCATTTGGATTACCTGCCGAAAACGCAGCAATAGAGAGAAGCATTCATCCAAGAGACTGGACACTCGACAATGTAGAAAAGATGCGAGGGCAGTTAAAAACACTGGGGGCAGTTTACGACTGGGATCGAGAATTGATTACCTGCCTGCCGGAATACTACACTTGGAACCAATGGTTTTTTCTCAAATTCTTTTCCACAGGGTTAGCTTATCGAGGAACGGCTCCTGTTAATTGGTGCGAGCAAGATCAAACAACCCTTGCCCGAGAACAAGTTGACGCAGACGGAAACTGCGACCGTTGCGGTACAGCTGTTTACCAAAAGGATCTAGAGCAATGGTTTTTCAAAATCACAGATTATGCCGAGGAATTACTAGATCATAATTCGACTGACTGGCCCGCTAAAATTAACGTTATGCAAGATAATTGGATAGGCCGATCCGAGGGAACCGAAATCGAATTCGACCTTGCAGAACCACTACTAATTGCCAAGTCGCTAAAAGTTTTTACCACCAGGCCGGACACCACATACGGAGTCACTTTTATGGTGCTGGCACCGGAACACCCATTGGTTCCTGAGCTAACCACCCAGGAAAACAAAGAGCGCGTGGAAAAGTACGTGGCTGAAGCAAAAAAGCAAACGGAGATTGAAAGGCTTTCCACCGAAAACAACAAATTCGGCGTGCCTCTAGGATCCTATTGTGTGAATCCGCTTAACGGTGAAAAAATTTCACTATTTATCGCAGATTATGTATTAGGGTCATACGGAACAGGTGCTGTGATGGGTGTGCCTGCGCACGACCAACGTGATTACGACTTTGCTATAACGCAAGATCTGCCAATAAAAATGGTCGTCGCTCCAGACGATTGGGATGGAACACCACTTGAAGAAGCTTGGGTAGAACCAGGTGTAATCGTAAACTCTGACAGTTTTAATGGATTACAGAGCGAAGAAGCAAAATCCAAAATAACAGCACATCTAGAATCCCTGTCACAAGGTAAACAAACCATAACTTACCGAATTCGAGATTGGCTAATCTCCAGACAAAGATATTGGGGAACTCCCATACCGATTATTTATTGTGAAGAGTGTGGTACAGTTCCTGTCCCCGAAAAGGATCTTCCAGTTTTGTTGCCTGAGCATGCAGATTTTAAACCAACCGGAGAATCACCTCTTAAAGAAAACCTGGAATTCCTCAATACACATTGCCCAGAATGTGGTAAACCCGCTCAAAGAGAGACCGATACAATGGATACTTTTGTAGACTCTTCTTGGTATCAATTCCGCTACACGAGTCCAAACAGCAAAGAAGAACAACCGTTTAGTAAACAGGATGTCCATAAATGGGCTCCAGTGGATCTTTATACGGGAGGAGCAGAACATGCCGTAATGCACCTGCTATACGCAAGATTTTTCACTAAAGCCCTCAGAGACATTGGCCTAGTAGATTTCAACGAGCCCTTCATAAAATTGTTTAACCAAGGGATCATTCTTGGTGACGATCACGAAAAAATGAGTAAGAGCAGAGGGAACGTGATTAACCCTGACGACCAAATTTCTCGTCTGGGTGCCGACGCTGTTAGAACGTACCTGATGTTTGTCGGTCCTTGGGATCAAGGTGGGATTTGGGATACGCAGGGTATTCGAGGTATCTCAAGATGGTTTAATAGATTATGGGATATGGCAGATTTGAGAAATACTTCGGAAATTCAAAAAGAATCTCTTAGTGATGACAATAAGTTAACGAGAGAACTTCACAAAACAATAAAAAAGGTCCACGAAGATATTGAATCGTTCCAATTTAATACTGCTATCGCTGCTATGATGACCTTAACTAATTTGTTACAGACACTTTCCGCTAATTATATGAAACCAACGTCCTGGAATTTTGCCTACGATACTCTCCTAAAACTGCTATCTCCTATAGCTCCACATTTATCAGAAGAACTTTGGGAGATGGTAGGTAATGAATACAGCATTCACCAACAATCATGGCCCAAATGGGAGGAAGCACTACTATTAGAAGACACGTTTACCCTAATTGTCCAAATCGACGGAAAGGTTCGTGATCGAATAGAGCTTTCCGCAGATGTCAGTGAAGATGACGCGATTGCTGCAGCTTTGAGCAGCGAGAAAACCAAACTTTCTTTAAATAATCAGAAACCTAGAAATTCGATATATGTAGCCAAACGGCTTATTAATTTCGTAACTAAATAAATATTAAATGATTCAATTATTTGGGAGTTACTATGGATAATCAGGAATACAGTAGTTTAGGTCGGTCAGTGACCAGAGCCGATGGCCCCGAAAAAGTTACAGGAAAAGCTAAATATACTTTAGATAACCAATTAAATGATGTTCTCTGGGGGAAGATTCTAAGAAGTCCCTACCCACACGCTAAAATATTATCAATTGATGTAACGAAAGCAAAAGCTTTGCCCGGAGTGTATTCAGTATTAACAGGAGAAGATCTTAAAAATATCAAGATTGGGCGCAGATTGTTTGATGTGCCTATTTTGGCCAATGAAAGGGTCAGGTTTATTGGTGACAAAGTTGCAGCGGTCGCAGCAACAGATAAAGAAATCGCTGAACAAGCGCTGTCTCTAATAGAGGTCAATTATCAAGAATTAGAAGCGGTAACGAATATACATTCAGCTGCCACTGACAACGCGCCAACATTACATCCAAATCTAAATGAATATGTAGGCCTACCTAAAAAAGTGACCGATCGACATCTAAATATATATGCTCACGATAATTGGAATAAAGGCGATATCGAAGTTGGTTTCAAGGAGTCTGACATAATTGTTGAAAGCACATATTCAACTCCGAAAGGCCACCAAGGTTATCTTGAACCTCACACTTGCATGGTTTGGGTTGATAAGCAAGACCAGATACAAATTTGGGCAAGCAACAAGGCTCCATTTATGATGAGAAGCCAACTCTCAGCAGCCTTTGGTATAGAAGCAGAAAAATTCACCGTGAACCCAACATATATTGGAGGAGAGTTTGGTGGAAAGGGAAGTTCCATGGACATACCTCTATGCTTTGCTCTTGCAAAAGACTCCAAAAAACCTGTTCGCATGAGCATGGATTACTCGGAAGAGCTTATAGCAGGAAACCCCCGCCATGGAGGAGAAATGGAAATTCGCGCAGGTATAAAAAATGATGGGACACTAGTAGCATGGGACGCCAAAGCAATGTGGGACAGTGGAGCTTATGGCGGCTATAAGCCAGTGCCATCTACTAATTTAGTGGGTGCAGCACATCTAGCTGGAAGTCCTTACAGGATTCCTCACGTCAATATTGATTCCTACCAAGTTTATACAAACACAGTTCCTAGCGGTCACTACCGAGCACCAGGTGCTCCCCAGGCTATTTTTGCAGCAGAATCACACATAGATGCTTTAGCTAGGAAAATAAATATGGATCCTTACGAATTCCGGATTAAAAATATAATTGGAAACGGTGAAGCGACCTCAACAGGGCATTATTTTGAAAACATAAATGCTGGAGAAACTCTAGAACTCGCTGCCCAAACTGCAGGGTATTTCTCGCCTAAAGGAAATCACGTTGGGCGAGGTATCGCTATGGGAGATCATGGCGCTCCTGGAGGAGAAACTAGCGTCTCATTAACAATGGAACCGAGCGGAACCATAACAGCTTACACGCCCTTATTTGAGCAAGGTGCGGGTCAATATACTGTTATACAACAAGTTATTAGCGAGGAGCTTTCCTTACCTACAGAATCTATTAGTGTAAAGCCTCAAAACACCACGTTCACAAAATTCGATTCTGGGATCGGGGGCAGCCACACAACTAGGATAGCAGTCGAAGCTGCACACATTGCCGGAAAAGCTGCAAAAGAAGAGCTATATAAAAGAGCAGCTGAATTAATGGGATGGCCAGAAGAAACACTATCGATTAAAGACAAACATATTGTTAACAGAAATTCTGAGATGATCGAAATCAGCGAGCTGCTCAATAGAACTGGATTACCTATCAACACTGTTGGGCATGTAAACGAGACCACAGCGTCACCCACAACTTCTTACGGAGCACAAATCGCAGAAGTCGAAATTGACCCAGAGACAGGGCAAATATTTCTACGTAATTTTACAACAAGTCACGACGTCGGGACTATTATTAACCCAACCACACATCAAGGCCAAATAGATGGAGGAGTAGTACAAGCAATAGGTTTTGCATTGATGGAAGAACTGATAATAGACGAAAGTGGTAGGGTAAGTAACCCATCGCTTGCAGATTTCAAGATTCCTACTGGAAAAGACCTGCCCATTATGAAAACATCTCTATTGCAGAACGAAATAGGATCTGGCTCTTACAACGTCAAATCCGCTGGGGAAAGCTCAAATACTCCCACGGCAGCCGCCATCGCTAACGCCATAGAAGATGCGATAGGAGTAAGAGTAGAAGATTTACCCATAACCTCCGAAAAGATATACAACCTATTGCACCCAAAATAGACCTGTCGACTAAACCAGTATGCCATCACTTATCAATTGGTCGACATCAGAACTTGAATAACCTAGTAACTCTCTAAGCACGTAGGAATTATCTTGTCCCAATCTTGGAGCTCCTTTTCTTATAGAACCAGGAGTCTCAGAAAGTTGTGCCGAGAACTTTGCGTGGCCTACCGTGCCCCACTGAGGTTCTGGATGATCTACATTAACTATAAAACCTCGTGCATTTAAATGGGGATCATAATAAACATCTTCTGTTGTCTGAACGATGCTAGCTGCGACACCATGTCGCTGCAAGGTACTCATTACTTGTCTAGGAGTCAAGGTTCTAGTCCATTCTGTTATGTGCCCGTCTAATTGCTCTCTATTGCTAATTCTGGCTTCAAATGTTGAGAAAGCTGGATCGGAAGTCCATTCTGGGGAATCTGCATTTATGGGCGTTATACCTTTAATCAGTGCCTCCCATTCTTCTTGATCTTCACAGGATATACATGCCCAAGCATCTTCTCCTATACATTCATATACCCCGTGCGGCGCAGCATGGTTTCGGACATTACCAGTTGGTTGCTGGTCAACCCCGTTTATAAAATAGTCCAACATAGGAACTCCCAAGGCATTGGCTTGTGCTTCCACCTGGGACACCTCGATACGTTGTCCTATCCCTGTTTTCTGTTTATGGTACAAAGCTGTCTCCAGCATAAATGCCGATTGAGCGCCAACAAAAAAATCAGCGTAGTACGCTCCACAACGTAAAGCAGGTGGGGAATCAGGGTGGCCCCATAAATGTGTAACGCCTGATGCTGTCTGCGCTTGTAAGCCAAATAAAACATGCTTATTAAAAGGTCCGGTAGAACCCCATCCCGGCATACTCAAATATACGATTCCAGGATTGGTTTTCTGGATGCTTTCGTAATCAAGATCCCATCTCGCCAACGCACCGGCCGCATAATTCTCGGTAAGTGCATCACTTTCAGCGGCAAGATTACGTACAATGTTTTGACCTTCTTTATGGTGAAGATCAACTGTTATACTCATCTTATTTCTGTTCAACTCTGGATGCATTGGGGAAAGACCTGTCATACGAGAGGCTGCATCAAACAGCGATGATTCTATCTTAATTACCTCTGCTCCAAAATCGGCCAATTGTCGGGTCCCGTAAGGTCCAACCCATATTCTAGTAAGATCGGTGACTCTAACACCACTTAAAGGTAAAGGTGAATCGCTGGTCCCTACATTAGGATAAATTTCTTTATTGGCTCTTGGAATCGAAAATTCACGAAGTATTTCTTCGGAATGTTCACCTAATAGTGGAGCAGGGCGCCTTATTGTTGCCGGAGTCTCAGTAAATAATGCTGGAGTTCCAGGCAAGGTGTATTCTCCTATTTTAGGATGGGTTATCTTTTGGAAATATCCGCGTTCGTTCAGATGGGGATTGTTTGCCAATCCAGCGGGAGTGCTAACAGGTGCAGCAGGTATACGCCGCTCTTGAGCTTTTTCAACAAAATCTAACACCGTGAACTTATTCACAAATTCACCGACTAGGACATTAATAAATTCTGCATTCTCTGCCCTCACTCTAAGATCCAAAAACATCTCGTCTTGCAATGCAGGTTCTTCCATCCATTCGACTAATCTCGTCCACTGAGTCTCAACGATTGGAGACAATCCTACCCAACCATCGGAACATTCAAACATGCCACTAC
>JAPYRO010000033.1 GCA_029941095.1 Dehalococcoidia bacterium | reverse complement strand
GAATATCCGTTAGATATTTTGATGATAACCTATTAGAGGATTGTTTGAGAATTAGTATAGGGCTTCCAGATCAAAATATTAAGTGGTTGAAAGAACTTGAAAGTTTAATATAGGAGGAAGAGTTATGCCATCTGATTCTGATCGAATAGCTGAACAAAACCGTGATACATCTGAATCTAAAGTTAAAGTATATATAAACCTAGATGGAGCTGCTAATTATTCTGTTAACACAGGATCAAAGATGTTAGATCATCTGTTAGATCAGTTGGGACGGCATGGCGGGTTTGATCTAAATATAGTTAGCCAATCCGATAATGACCCAGACGGACATCACGTGGCTGAGGATACTGGGATCGTTCTAGGTAGAGCATTCAGCGAAGCGCTTGGTGACAGAAAAGGTATTCGGAGAATGGGTAATGCAATAGTGCCTCTGGACGAAGCTTTGTCTATGGTTGCTGTTGATCTTGGAGGTAGAGGTTATTCAGTTTTCGATATAGAGTTCTCGACTTCAATAATAGGAGACCTCAGATCTGAATTGGTGACCCATGTCCTAGAATCCTTTGCTAGAGAAGCAAAAATCAATTTGCATGTTCGAATATTGACTGGGTCTAATGATCATCATATTGCAGAAGCAACTTTTAAAGCTCTCGCAAAGTCCCTTTATTTTGCTGTGCAGATAGACCCCCGTTTTAACGATATAGCTCCTTCGACCAAAGGTACCCTAACCGAATAGAGATCCACACTAGTCGATTTGCTCCAGGTCAAATCTATATTGTTCGATAACCATATTTGCCAGTAACCGTTTACACATCTCCTCGATTTTCTCCCTTGATTGGAGCTCGTTTAAGTCACCGTTCAGCTTCAACTCTATATATTTGCCAGAATTGACTTCTTCCACCCCGTTGTAGCCAAGGTTCTCTAACCCTCCTTTAATTGCAAGGCCCTCTGGGTTATTTACACCTTCTTTAGAGGTTATATAGATACGCGCTAAAAACTTCATAACTTACTTAATTACTCCTTGGTGATTCGTTTAGATAAAAAAACCTTTTTCAGTAGTGGGAAAAGTAGTATCGAGACGGTCCCTATACTTACAAGCGGTACTAGTAATTTTACTAATAGCGGGGTATCTTCAAACCGGCTAAAACCTATGACAGTAGTCGCTGCTCCTTCTATTGTATATATGACTACTACAGCAGCGAAACCTATTAACAAATATCCAAGTATGCTTTTCATTACTAAAAAACTAGCTCTTTTCCGGTTAATCGTTTATAAACTTCCAAGTACTTCTCAATAGTTAAGTCTTTTACTTCTTGTGTAGGAGTCGGTGGTTTTGTTTTTTTGTCCCACCCTGTGTTAGTGAGCCAGTCTCTTACGATTTGTTTGTCAAAACTTGGTTGAGATTTTCCAGAGATGTAAGATTCAGCGTCCCAATATCTGGACGAATCTGGAGTAAGTAGCTCATCGATAATGTGGATCTTACCGTCGATAAACCCATACTCAAATTTTGTATCTGCCAAAATAAGCCCTACTGATTCAGCCAATTCGGTTGCTTGCGTATACAGGGCATGACTGTGTTCTTCTAGTGGCCACGCAATGTTGCCACCAAGGTTGTTCCAGAATTCTTCGATAGTTAATGGCAGATCGTGCCCTGTATCTTCTTTTGTAGTGGGGGTGAACAAAGGCTCATCGAATTTCTGACTTTCTTCCAGTCCTTCGGGAAAAGGGTATCCTTGAACACTTTGATCTTGTTGATACTCTGCCCAAGCGGAGCCTGTTATATATCCTCGCACAATACATTCCACGTCGATCCGCTGCGCCTTTTTTACAACCATTGATCTTGTGGCTATTTCATCTGGAAGGTTTTCAAGGCCAAATTGCTTCGCTATTTCCGGTTCATATGACATACCAATGAAATGATTTGGTACCACGCTTGCAGTATACCTTAGCCAAAGGGCTGATATTTCCGATAGTACTATGCCTCTACCCGGTATCCCTTCTGGTAGCATGACATCATACGCTGAAACCCTATCTGTTGTTACCATTAGTAGAGCATTTCCTAAGTCATATGTATCCCTGACTTTCCCTTTGTGGAAAGGATTAGCTAGATTTGTCTCTAATAGCGATTCCATAGTTTTAAATTGCCACCTTGATATGATTGTGATTATCTAATTATTAATATTGTAAATGCGTATTAATTGGCGTGCTACCCATATTTTGCCATTTGGTCGAAGGTAAGTGAGAATATTGATTTCTATATTTGGGGCAAATCGATATACTTTGTATTGTCTGTGTGAAGGATCACTTGATTAAGGAGAGCTATTGTTTATTGATCCAAGTTCCAATTTAAATGATACTAGTTCCCCGTCTCGCTCTTTGTACCAGTACGGTTACGAAGTCTTGATCCGACCTCAATGGGTTATGAGTGATATATCTATTGAGAAACCGTATAAACATGCTACCAATATCGTGTTGATAATAGGTGTTGTACTTGGCGCTACATTCGGATTTCAAGGTAGCCTCGGCTATTTTGTGGGGATCCAGGGCGCGCTTTTTGGCGGCATTATTTTCCCGGTCCTGTTAGGAATCAGTTTATTGATAGTTGCGGCCTTATTTTACTGGTTTGGTAGTAGTTTAGACGGGTCAGGTAGCTATTGGGAGGTCGCCCTGCCAACCGTATTCTCTTCGATCCCAATTTCTGGCCTTGCAGCAATACCAATAATGAGGCTGCTTGTTGACCCCCTGCCGATCCCAATCTATTTAGTGATAGTGCCGTTAACGGTAGTTGTTACCGCTCGATTAATGTATTTTGCAATTATGGCAGGTCATAGATTTTCTGGTTTTCAATCGGTCCTAACTTTGGCAAGCCCAATCCTGTTTTGTGGACTTATATTAATAGCAACATTCTTTATATTTGTTTTTGGGTCCTTAATTTCGTTTGGGTAGAAGCGCTTAATTTTATAACAATGGTTTGTACTTGACTCATTTGTTGTTTCACGTATAGTGGATTTGAGGTGTAAACATGTCTATTCCAAATCTACCAGAATTGATGCTAATTTTATTTGTCGTCCTACTTATTTTTGGGGCAGGGAAATTGCCAGACGTTGCCAGCTCTTTAGGGAAATCAATCAAAGAATTCCGTACAGGTTTACAGGTGGGAGAGCCCGCTAATAACGATGATAAAGTGGACAACTCAAAAGAAGATGTAAACGCCTAACCTACTTTTTGGCAGTGTGGTGGATTTCATCCTGCTATTTGTCCGATGCAATTCTAGCTAACACAAGACCTATTTCGAAAAGAATCCATATTGGGCCAGCCCAAATTAACATGTTAATAGGGTCACCAGTAGGGGTTATTACTGCACCAGCTATGACTGAGAGTAAGATTGCGAACTTTCTTTGTTTGGCAACTTTGTGCGGATCCAAAATTCCTATTTTCGCAAGTACAAACATTACCACTGGTATTTGAAAAATGAACCCCATGACAAACATGAGCCAAAGAGTCGTCCCTACAACGCTTTTCACACTAATTTGAGGTGTAACTAGATCTCCCAAGAATGTTGGAAGAAATTTCATCATAAATGGTAGAAGAAGGAAGAATGAAAAGGATATACCTAAAAGGAACAATATAAATATAATTGGCATAGAGTAATAGATGTATCGTTTTTCATTTCCCTCCAAAGCAGGTTTTACAAACATAATGGTTTGGAAAGCGATAATTGGAAAAGCTACAAATAATCCCGCAACAAGAGCTACTTTCATTGACACTCCCAGTCCTTCAGTGACTCCTATTTGAACTATTTCAACCCCATCTGGGAACGGGATAAGAAGAATGGATATGATTTGTCTATTGAATGCGAAGGCAATTGCAGCAGTGAACATTACGAAAAGGAAGATCCAAGTAACCCTTGTTCTCAGTTCGTTTAGATGATCCGTTATTGGCATCTCTGGTTCGGTATTTTTCATCGATCTTTTCTACTATCTAACGTACTTTAGTGTTGGAATCTGATTTACTAGTAGTGGTGTCATCAGTTTGTGTATTGTCGGTGTTGAGATTATCGTTAATTTCGGTGTTTATATCATTGACTAAATAGTTATAATTACGCTTTAAAGATGCCATGACAGATCCTAGTTGCCCAATAAATTCGGCAGCACGTGTTGGTCCAAATATTATGAAAGCAAAAACAGCTATGAACAGCAGTTCTGGAGTTCCCATGTTGAGTATTTCCATCGCAAATTTACCTATCAACTAGTTTAGTACTGGATCCTGGTTAATGTTACCTTATATTAGCGAAGTAAGGGTTTTCAATATACCGATTCATCCCTATCATAAACATAATTTAGTTTAAATCTGCGTTGGCTTCAAAAAAGGAAAAGTTTTGATTACATCAGATTTGTATTATCTGAACTTAGTTGTTTTGGTCCCGTTTATTTCGGCTTTGTTAATACTATTGATTCCATCAACCTATTCTAGACATATTTCTTCTTTTGCCGTGACGGCGACAGGGATTACACTGATTCTTGCAGCTTATCTCTGTGCCAACTATTATTTAACCGAAAATTATTTATCGGGCCAATTTTACCCGCTATCATCGATAGATTGGCTGCCGTCTTTGGGGATAACTTTCCAATTAGGAGTCGACGGTATTTCTGCTCTCATGATTCTTTTAAACGGCCTAGTCGCTTTTGGTGGGACCCTGATTGCAACTAGGATCAGTTATCGTAATAAAGAATTTTTTGTTCTGTACTTACTTTTAGTTTCGGGAGTGAACGGCGTTTTCCTTTCTTTAGACCTTTTCTTTTTCTTCTTCTTTTACGAATTAGCAGTGATCCCAATGTATTTACTTATCGCTATCTGGGGCAGTTCCACTGACTTCCGAACGTTTACCAAAGCTGAAAATTTTTCTAGGACCAAAGAGTATAGTGCTATGAAATTGGTTATTTATTTAAGTCTAGGGAGTGTATTAGTTTGGGTGGCATTTATTGGCTTGTACATGTTTTCAGACATAAAAACTTTCGATTTTCTGATTCTACGCGATCAAGAGTTTGATAAAATGTTTCAAATTTTTATGTTTCCCTTAATCGCTATCGGGTTTGGGTCTCTAGCAGGACTATGGCCTTTTCATACTTGGTCACCGGATGGGCATGTCGCTGCTCCAACTTCAGTTAGTATGCTGCACGCAGGCGTTCTTATGAAACTAGGAGCTTATGGAATATTGCGAATAGGTATCGAGTTGATGCCCGAAGGCGCAGCGTTTTGGATGCCATTTGTAATTTTGCTGGCTACGGTTAACGTTGTTTATGGAGCTATCTCTGCAATGGGGCAGAATGATTTGAAATATGTTATTGGGTATTCTAGTGTGAGCCATATGGGGTACGTACTTTTAGGCATGGCCACATTAAACGTTTTAGGTGTGAATGGTGCGGTGTTACAGATGTTTTCGCATGGTGTGATGACTGCTCTCTTTTTCATCGTGGTTGGTGGAATATATGAACGAACTCACACACGAGACATAGGGGTGTTACAAGGATTGTTCAAAAATATGACGAAGTCAGGGATACTTTTTGTCATAGCAGGGTTAGCGAGCATAGGACTTCCAGGGCTAAGTGGGTTCGCTGCAGAATTGCTCGTTTTCATTGGAGCGTTTCAGTATAACCCCATAATCGGGTCTTTGGGTGTTTTCGCTGCTGCCATAACCGCTGTATATATTTTGAGACTTATCGGTAAAGTATTTTTTGGGCCAGTTGATGAGCGGTGGGAATCTTTAACGGATTCTTCAAGGACTGAATATTTTGCTGGAGCTATCCTTGTAACGTTTATCGTGGGTGTTGGAATTTGGCCATTCCCATGGATTAATTTAATAGATGGCAGTGTTTCATTAATACTGACTAGTATGCCATGAAAATACGGAGTAATCAGCGATGTATAAGAGGCTAATAAAAAAAATAGTACATACAGATAAGTATTTTTATACGAAATGTTCTATATACTGTTTAACTAGTAGGAGTGATACATAACATGCCTATTGATTACGTGTCTAATTACACTGCCGTTATTGTGGCGGCTGGTTTTGGGTTCGGTGGAATCGGCTTTACTTTTATTCTTTCTAGATTACTTGCTCCAAGTCGGCCATCTCTAATTAAAAGTATCGCCTACGAGTGCGGCATTATTCCTACAGGGAAGGGGAACACTAAATATAACATTAGGTACTATTTGTTTGCTTTATTTTTCTTGATTTTTGCAGTGGAAGTCGTTTTCATGTTCCCCTGGGCTGTTGTATTCTTAGCTTTGCCTGTTTCAGCTTTTGTTTCGATGATGGTATTTTTAGCAATTCTTATATTTGGCTTGTTGTATGCATGGAGAAAAGGAGTTTTACAATGGCGATAGAACCAAGAAATTTGAGTGAATCTAGTCATGGGAAAGATCGACTGATTCTTCCCGAAGAAGCAAAAGGCGCTTGGAGCAGTATCAAGGAAAATCGAAAGAGTGGTATATCAGGAGTTGTGACTCTCAAAAGCGAAGAGTTATTTGCGATGGCGCGTAAATCATCGCTGTGGCCTCTCACTTTTGGTTTGGCGTGTTGCGCGATTGAAATGATCTCCACATATATGCCTAACCATGATTTCGATCGGTTTGGTGTTGTTACCTGGCCGTCTCCAAGGCAATCTGATGTGATGATTGTTGCTGGAACTGTAGTAAAAAAAATGGCTGAACCCATAAAACTTCTTTACGAGCAAATGGCTTCGCCAAAATGGGTGATAGCTATGGGATCTTGTGCCACTTGTGGCGGGCCTTATGTGAGGTCTTACTCCGTTGTAATGGGAGTCGATCAAATCATTCCCGTGGATGTCTATGTCCCGGGATGCCCTCCTCGACCTGAAGCTCTTTTAGGAGGAGTAATGGAGTTACAAGATATTATTCAAAAAGAACCTAGGAAAAAAAGAGGATTATAAGTGTCAACCGATAATTTCAACCAGTATGTCACAGAAGAGTTTGAAACAAAAACGAGAGATCTGTTAACTGATTCCAGTCCGGATATCCAGCCAGTTTTTGGTGAATTGGGGATTATCTGTAACCGTTCGGATATATCTTCTGTCTGCAAACTTCTTAAAGATGATCCAGAGATTTCCATGAAGTATTTACGATCAATATCAGTTGTTGATTGGGTGGAACATATGGAAGTGGTCTACCATCTGTCTTCAATTGAACATATGAATCGGATTGTTGTGAAAGTTAAGATTCCTCTGGAAGATTTGAGAGTTGATTCGGTGATTAACGTATGGGCGGGAGCTGATTGGCATGAACGAGAAGGTCACGACCTTTTCGGTATTGAATTTATTGGGCATCCAGATATGGCTCCATTAATTCTTTATGAAGGGTTCGAAGGATTTCCCGGTAGAAAGAGTTTTGAAATCCCTAGCCAGGAGACCCTTTATGGAGACTAAAGCGACAGTTATTAGAGATCAAGATAGCGATACAGCTGAATTAAGAATTAATATGGGGCCACAGCACCCTGCAACCCATGGGGTTTTCAGGATGGTTTTAACTCTGGATGGCGAGCGCGTGGTGAATGTTGAGCCGCATATAGGCTATCTTCATAGAGGCTCTGAGAAATTATCAGAAGGCGAAAACTTCCAACAGATTACAACATTATTTGATCGACTTGATTATATTTCTAATTTCAATAATGAATGGGTGTATGTACGAGTTCTAGAACGAGCTATGGAAGTAGAAATTCCTGAACGGGCCGAATTTATCCGGATTATTTTAGGAGAACTTAATCGTGTAGCAAGCCATTTTTTATTTTATGGTACTTATGGACTTGATATCGGAGCAATGAATCCGGTGATGATAGGGTTTCGGGAACGAGAAAGAATCCAAGCTCTTTTTGAGGGTGTATCGGGGGCTCGGATGATGCATAACTACTTCAGAGTCGGAGGTGTTAAAGAAGATTTACCCGACGGATTTGTACCAGCTGTCAATATTTTGTTAGATCAGTTAAAACGGGGATACGAAGATGCTAGGAATACTTTGACAGAGAGTGAGATCTTCATTGAAAGAACCGCTGGCATAGGGAAATTAGGCCCAGAAAAAACTTTGGATTATGGAGTTACTGGCCCTGTATTAAGAGCTGCTGGAGTGGATTATGACATACGTAAAGCGGATCCTTATTCGATGTATTCACAGCTTGATTTTAAAATACCCTTAGGAAGTCATGGGGATTGTTATGATCGGTATATGGTTAGGATGTTAGAAATTGAACAGTCTATAAATATTATTGAACAATGCGTCGCTAATCTTCCGGAAGGGCCGATTCAAGGTAAAGTCCCTAGAATACTTAGACCTCCCGAAGGAGACTTTTTCGTGCATGGCGAAAACCCAAGAGGAGATCTGGGTGTTTACTTGGTATCTGCAGGCGGAACGGTTAGGCCTTATCGCCTAAAAATTAGAGGACCATCCTTTTCCAATTTAATGGCATTGAGCTCAATGATGGAAGGGGCTTATTTGGCGGATTCCACCGTAATTTTGGGCTCACTGGACATTGTTCTTGGGGAGGTGGATCGTTGAGTATTAATGATTATATATCGATATTTGCCATAGTGTTTGCCCTTTTCAACGGAATATTATTTTCAGTACTGGTCGTGATTTACGGTGAGAGAAAAGTCTTAGCTCGTTTGCAGCAGAGGATAGGTCCATCACGAACTGGACCGTGGGGAATCTTTCAAACATTAGCTGATGCAGTGAAATTGGTGCTGAAAGAAGATGTTCGCCCCCAAGATTCAGATAGAGTAATTTTTTACCTTGCTCCCCTTATGATTTTTACCCCTATCTTTATGTTATGGGTAGTTTTACCTTTTGGTTCAGGATTGGTTCTAGGGGATATGGATCTTGGATTATTTTATGTGTCAGCATTACTTGGTCTCTCCGTCGTTGGGATGGTAACTGCTGGTTGGTCGTCAAACAGTAAATACGCGATGCTGGGTAGCGCAAGGTCTGCTGCCCAACTTATAAGCTACGAACTACCACTGATACTATCAGTTTTGTCTGTTGGTCTGTTTGCACAACTTTTTACTGACAACCCATTTAATTTGTCAAATATTGTAGATGCTCAGAGTGGACTACCATTCATATTTGTAATGCCGATGGGGTTTGTGTTGTTTCTTATTGGAGCTCTTGCGGAGACAGCAAGAATCCCCTTTGATATTCCTCATGCAGATGAGGAAATTGTTGGAGGCGCGTTTGTTGAATACAGTGGTATTCGCTGGGGCGCGTTCCAACTTTCAGAATATACCGGACTAATAGCGATGGCGTTTTTGGGGTCGATTCTTTTTCTTGGAGGATGGTCAGGCCCTTTCAGTGATAGGTTTGTCTGGCTGCAGCCCTTTTATATTGCGATTAAAACAGGAATCATAATACTCCTGACCTTTTGGATTAGAGCTCAACTTCCGAGACTTAGGATTGACCAACTGATGGCATTTGCATGGAAGGTTATCATACCTATTTCATTTGCGAATTTTATATTGGTAGCTGTCGTTGTTTTTGTAGGTGATCGAATTAACTTGCCAATTATTCAAACCCAATTGATTCTTGGATCTATTATTTTGATATTCATGAGTTCACTAGCGTATCTGCTTAAT